>JAXHVS010000111.1:0-51230 GCA_034189025.1 Bacteroidota bacterium | reverse complement strand
CAAACAGAAATATCTACAAATCTTATTTTTAAATCAGCTAAATTTGCAAATGCGTATTTTGATAGAATTCTTTCAAAACATCATACTATCGGATTGCCCGATAAGTTGACTGAGATATTCAATCTTTCACGACAAAAGAACAATAGCAAATAATAGCAGCAGAAGTAGGAAGTGATGAAATTACTCCATTGCATTTTTCTCTATATTCACAAAATTCACCTGACTTTATCAGTGAAAATGATGTAATTCAAGAATCCATTAATCAAGTTAGTAATGCTATTGGCAACAAAGATATTGGGGTTATTGATCGTGGAGGAGATAGGTATACATTATATTCGAAGCACCGCTTGATAACCATAGAGATTTTATCATTAGAATAGTTGGGGCTCGTAATGTTATTCATAACAATACCCAGGTTCGATCCTTATGGTTAGCCTATGCATGTAGGTTAACTTTTAAAAAGACAATAGTACGGTTAATTAAAGGCAAAGAAATTTCCTTTGATTTGCAATTCGGTTATGTGCCAATTAAACTACCTGACTGGGACGAAGCATTAAACATGATTGTAATCAAGGGCTTTGGTTCTAAACCCATGATGTTACTTACAACACTGCCAATCCAACCTGTAGAAAAAGATTTGTGGTTTATTATTCAAGCATATATGAAAAGATGGAGTATTGAAGAAACAATCCGTTTTATAAAACAGACTTATGATTTAGAGAATATTAGACTTCTAAAGTATAAAAGACTGCAAAATATGATGGCTTTACTATTGGCTGTATTTTATTTTATCGCAGTTATTATTGATCAATCACAAAAGTTGACAATAATGGCTGGGTATATACTAAAAGTGCTAAAAGGGTATTTGGTATCCCTGATTTTAAGTTTTATGCACTCAGAGACGGTTTATGTAATATTTTTCCACGCCATCCGGGTAAACTAAAAAATAATCTACAGATAAGAGATTCTCAGCTACTTATTGGATTTACTTAAATTTTGGGGTATGTCCAACAAAGATTAAATCTTTTTAAAATTAAATTTTATTTATATCTTTAAAAGCTCTAATTTATTAATTGAATTATTTAAGCATCAATTTAAAATGCTTAGACATAAAATCTAAATAATTTCTTGTAAGTTTGTTATAAATAATTTTATGGTCAGATTATTTATTTTATTTTTATTAAACTAAAGATTCTGTAAATCATAATGAAAAAAAAAATATTAAAGAAAAGGAAGAATAAAGAACAAAAAATTACTTTCCCTGATTGGAATCATTTAAAAAAATTTGCTCCATACCTTATCCTTCTAATAACTTTGGGAGCTCTCTTTGTAAGAATTTATAGAGTTGGATTTTTATCGGTTTGGCTGGATGAGTATATGCACATCAACCCGGCTCTTGATATTTTAAATGGACGTGAAATTTCAGAATCTGATATTAATGGTATTTTTCTAACCTGGGTTGTTACCTTATTTTTCAAAATTTTCGGTATTAGTGAACTGGTAGCACGCATTCCTAGTGTTTTATTTGGAGCAGCCACCATTCCTTTAATTTATTTTTTTACAAAAAAACTATATAACCGAAGCATTGGATTAATGGCTTCAACCTTTGCCGCTTTTTCTTTATATTTAATTTGTTGGTCTAGAATAGCAAGAAATTACGCTAGTTTTGGCTTTTCTTATATCCTTTTATTAATCGTAATTTGGCTAACTTTTCATTCTATCCACAAAAAACAAAAGGAATCGGGATTCTGGTATCAAAACAATATCAACACCAGATATTTATTAATTCTTCCTTTGGTTTTCATATTCTCTCTGATCAACCACCAACTCACTTTTTTTGTTCTATTTGGATTAAGCATTTATATTTTAATTAATGCTATTGTAAAGATCGTACGCAAGACCCCCAATCGATTTACTAATATATATGCCATTTTATCCTACTTTATTATCCTTGGATTGATAATCTTCTTTACCCCCGCTTTACTGGATAAAGTTGCCCGGCCAATTCTTGGAATTTTATTACCTGAAAGAATAATTAACTGGATCCTTCCAGACTGGAGTTATATTATCGGCAAACTAAAATCATCCGATGAAGCTTTTAAAAGTTTCATAGTATATTTTAATGTATTAAAAAGTGATTTTTCAAAAGTATATTATTTAGGATTTCTGGGCATAATCACTTCATTTTTTATCCGTGGAAAAAAACAAGAAGCAATCTATCTTTTTTCAATGTTTGTTGTTCCTTTTCTTTTAATGAGTTTTGTTTTCAGAGACCCCAGTACGCCAAACTACATATACTATATATATCCAATATTTTTAATTTATATATCTATATCTATTTATTTCATTGTAAAATATTTTTTTAAAAAAATTTTTTCTCAAAATTTACTTTCAAAAAGATCTTTCAATCATTTTATTTTACTCCTCATAATTCTTTTAATCATCATTGCAATACCCAGTAAAGAAATAAAATCTTTAATCACTACAAAAGAACACGGACAAGTTGTTAAAAAGGAATTGTTTTACAACCGATATATTAATTGGAAAAGCGTTTGCAATCAGATCAAACCTTATGTAAATAAAGAGGATGTTATTTTATCTACATGGCCTAGTGCAACAAACTTTTATCTTAACAGAAATAATAGTGTTTGGTTTCGACAAAGAGTTTATGATACCAAATTAAAAAAATATGTAGACCGTAAGCCTACTAATCAAAAAAATTCGGCCTATACTTTACAAGAATTAATAAACACTTACAAGGAAAATAAAAAAGGGTGGTTATTTGCTGATTATTACTTTCATAACATATTTACAGACCCTAAAGCCAGGGATTTTGTTATTAAAAATATGGATTATCATTTTAATATTGATAAAGATGGAGAAATAAAGGTTTTTAGTTGGGATCATCAAAGAAAAAGTAAATACCGTAATTCAATGCTTATAGAATTAGGTAGAAATAAAAGAAAACTAGCTTCGAAGCCCTTGAATTTTACTATAAAATCAATTAACCAAATACAAAATAGCCTTTTAATTGGTATTGATGCTGAAGGTATCGATAAAAAAAATGAAGCTTATGTAATTATTAATAAAAAACAATACGCTGTTTTTAATCTGCATAAAAACAAATCTTCAATAGAAAATGCAAAAAGACAGAATTTTACAGCTGTAGTTAAAAAAGAATGGTTAAAAGAGGGACAAAATACAATGCAATTTGTTTATAACAAAGATGTAGTAGATTATCCTAAAGGATATGTCATTTATAATGTATTTTTTAAAAATCAATAAAAATAAGATATGAAAATATTAATTACCGGTGTTGCCGGATTCATTGGATCAAATTTAACAAATGCATTATTAAACAATGGACATTCAGTTTACGGAATTGATAATTTAAGTTATGGAAAATTAACAAATATTGAGCCTTTTCAATCACACAAATACTTCCAATTTATACTTGGAGACGTTTGTAATCCTTTGCTGATAAAAGATTTTAATGTTGATATAATTATTCATTTAGCCTCACAAAAAATTCCAAGATATTCAAGTGCATACCGTACTTTAAATGAAAATTATCTGATGCTTGAAAATATTATAAACAAATGTTTAAGGGATAAATGTAAACTTATTTATGCATCTACTTCAGATGTTTATGGGAAAAATACAAATCTCCCTTTTAAAGAGGATAGTGATTTTGTTCTAGGAAATTCAAAAATAAAACGATGGGCTTATGCTTTATCAAAAATATATGGGGAACAAAATATTATTGCAAATGCAGATGAATTTAATTTAAATTATACTATTGTAAGATTCTTTGGTTCATATGGGCCCAATCAGAATTTGACCTGGTGGGGTGGCCCACAGTCTGTATTTATTAATAAAGCTTTTAATTACGAGCCTATTGAAATTCATGGAGATGGATCCCAAACAAGAACATTTACGTATATTGATGATACCGTAACTGCATTATTAAATTGTATAGAATCAAGTAAATCGGATAATGAAATATTTAACATAGCTTCTAATCCAAATGAAGAAATATCAATTTTAGCTCTCGGGAAATTAATCTGGCAATTAATTAATGGAGAACAATCAACACCCAAAATTAAACTTGTACCATATTCAGACTTTGGCCGTTATGAAGATGTGGATAGAAGAGTTCCAAACATTAATAAACTCAAAGAATTTTTCAATTTCAACCCAAAATATTCTTTAAAAGAGGGGCTTATTAAAACAATTCAATGGCAAAAAGAAGCAATAAAAAGATGATATATTTCTTAATTCCTGTATTCAACGAATCAAAAAACATTTCCTCACTAAAAAATGATTTAGTTCAATGTTTACCTAATCAGGATAAATTTTTCGTTTTTGTAGATGACTATTCAACCGATAATACGGTTAAACAAATTCATGAAGCGTTTTCTGGTAATAATTATATAGTCTTAGAAAAAGAAAATAATGTTGGGCCAGGAGATTCATTTAACAGAGGTTTTGAATGGATTATAAATAATAAACAAGATAATGCCGACTACATTGTTACCCTTGAAGGAGATAATACTTCCGATTTATCCATTTTACCTAAAATGATTGCTATTGCAGATTTGGGTTTTGATTTGATTTTAGCTTCTGTGTATTCTCAGGGAGGAAAATTGGATCAAACAACTTTTTTTAGAAAAATTCTATCTTTTTTTGCCAATCTAATCATGCGTTTAACCTTAAATTTAAATGTACTAACACTTAGTTCGTTTTACAGAGTTTATAAAATAAACCTCATCCAAAATATAAAAAGTAATAATAAATCTATTATATCCGAAAATGGTTTTTTATCTAAAGTTGAAATTTTGATCAAAGCTATTCAATTGAATGCTTCCATTATTGAAGTTCCAACCACCTTATTATCTAAGCAAAGGAAAGGAAAATCTAAGATGAAAATTTCTAAAACGCTGATTGATTATTTAAGATTAATCTTTAAGTCAAAAAAATTTTATAAAAATGATTAAAAAAAGCGGGAATTTTTCCCGCTTAACAGATGATCAAACCCTTACTTAGCTTATGAAATCTTAATTTGTTTTTTAGGTTTCTCTTTTGCCTCTTCACGTTTTGGAATACTAACATTTAAGATTCCATCTTTGTGAGTAGCTTTAATTTTGTCCTGGTCAATGCTGTCGGGCAAACTGAATGATCGTTTAAAGGATGAATAACTAAATTCTCTTCGAACATATTTTTCTCCTTCATCCTCATTCTTTGCCTCTTTTTCTGATGAAATGGTTAATACATTATTATCTAAGTCAATTTTAAAATCATTTTTTGACAATCCAGGAGCAGCTACTTCAATTTTAAATTCATCCTTATTCTCCAAAACATTTACTTCCGGTATTGTTTTGTTAACAGACGAATCGAAAAAGTCAGACAAAAAATCTTTGCCAAAAACATCATCGGTAAAACCAGGCAAAAATCTTGAATTTCTTAACATAGGTATCATAACTTGGTCCTCCTTTTTTTTAGTTAAACATTTAATTGTTTTCATCTAAAATAAGTCAAAATACATACCAAACATAAAAGCATTAATAATTGCGCCGTTTTGTCATATTAAAACACAAGTCTACGCCAAGATGGCATAAAATAGTTAAATCATACGATTAATCATCATAAGAAATTATATAAAATCATTTTTCTTATAATTAGTTCTTTTTAATTTTACATTCCATCTAATTAAAATAAATAGCAATGAAAATTTACCTCGATTATAACGCTACTACACCTATTGACAAGGAAGTAGCACAAGCCATGCAACCCTATCTAGACCAATATTTTGGGAATCCATCCAGCGCACATAGTTTTGGAATAGAAACAAAAAAAGCCGTTGAAAATGCCCGGAAACAGGTTGCAACGCTTATTCATTGCAAACCACATGAAATTATTTTTACTAGTGGTGGTTCAGAATCTAATAACTATGCGATAAAAGGTATTGCTTACGCGTATGAAAACCGTGGCAATCATATTATTACATCCACCATTGAACATCCAGCTGTTTTTGAAGTTTGTAAGTACCTTGAAAAAAAGGGATTTAAAATATCTTACATTCCGGTAGATGAGTATGGAACCATCAATGTAAAAAAACTGGAAAAAGAAATTACCAAACAAACAATATTAATTACCGTAATGCATGCCAACAATGAAATTGGTACAATACAGCCAATTTCAGAAATAGCTAAAATTGCCAAAAAACATGGAATCTATTTCCATACCGATGCTGCTCAATCTACCGGCAAATATCCGCTAGATGTTGAAGAACTACAAGTAGATTTGCTTTCTATTGCCGGCCATAAGCTTTATGCTCCCAAAGGAATTGGCGCTTTATATATTAAAGAAGGTATTCAGTTGGAAAAACTAATTCATGGTGCAGATCATGAACTAAACAAAAGAGCTGGTACTGAAAATGTACTTGAGATTGTTGGCCTTGGCAAAGCTTGTGAAATAGCACAACGGTATATGTATCGTAACATTACCCACATGCAAAGTATGCGAAATTTACTTTTTCAAAATCTCAAAAAAGAAATCCCCGATTTAAGATTAAACGGCCATCCGGAAAACAGGTTATCCAACACCCTTAATGTAAGTTTCCCAAAAATTGAAGCCAACATTTTACTGAATGAAATTGAATCTAAGGGCATTGCTGCCTCAGCAGGTGCAGCTTGCCATACAGATAATATAGATGTTTCACCTGTTTTAACAGCTATTAAGCTAAACACAGAATTTGCCATGGGAACCATCCGTTTTTCTGTAGGTAAAAATACTACCGAAGATGAAATTAACAGGGCTTCTAAAATTATTATTGATACTGTGAAAACACTTCAATCGTCGGAAGATAAGGAAATCTCAAATCAAATTTTATCCATATCAAACATTAAACTAACCAGTTTTACTCAGGGTTTAGGATGTGCGTGCAAATTAAGGCCTCAGGAATTGGAAAAAATATTAAAAGATATTCCTATTGCTCAAGATGCCAACATCTTAATTGACACAAAAAATTCAGACGACGCGGCTGTATATAAAATTAACAACGAAACAGCCCTGGTTCAAACCTTAGATTTCTTCACTCCTATTGTCAACAATCCTTATGATTTTGGAGCCATTGCCGCCGCCAATGCACTAAGTGATATTTATGCCATGGGTGCAAAACCTATTTTTGCATTAAACATTGTAGGTTTCCCTTCAAACCGGTTGCCTATGGAAGTATTACAACAAATCTTAAAAGGGGCACATGACAAAGCGAATGAAGCAGGAATAAGCATCATTGGCGGTCATACCATCGACGATCCGGAACCAAAATACGGAATGGTGGTTAGCGGAATTGTTCATCCCGATAAAATATTAAGCAATGCCAATGCTAAAGAAGGAGATGCTATTATTTTAACCAAACCCATTGGACTGGGAATTATAACTACAGCAATAAAACGAGGGTTGGCTGATAAAACCGTTGAAGAATACGCGATTAAAATAATGAAAACATTAAATAAAACCGCTGCGGATGTAATTGCTAATTTTAATATTAATGCTTGTACTGATGTAACTGGTTTTGGACTTTTGGGCCATTTAAGCGAAATAACTCAAGCCAGTAAAATTAACGCTGAGCTATTCTGCAACAAAGTACCTATAATTAAAGAAACCTGGGGATTTGCTACCAGCAATATCGTCCCTGGTGGATCAAAAAATAATCTTGCCTATTTTTCAAAACACATCAAATGGAAAGAGCAAATCTCCGAAATCGAAAAAATCATTTTATCTGATGCACAAACATCAGGAGGATTACTATTTACTGTTTCGCAAAATAAAAAAGAACAATTGTTAGAACAATTAAAGAAAGCTGGTGTTGAAGAAGCCTCTCATATTGGCAATTTTACTCAAAAAGGAGAAGGAAAAATTATTGTTCATAAAGCATAAAAACAAAATCAATTTTTATACGTTTAATTTTTACAACATTAAAATCTATAAAAGTGAAAAAAACAAGTATTACAATTTTTTTGATTTTGTTTACCTCCTCGTTTTTGTTATCTCAAGATAATATCCCTGAACTTAACCGGCAAATTATTAACTATGTAAAATCGGTAATTGGAACTAAAGTTGACCGTGGCGAATGCTGGGATTTAGCTAACCAGGCATTACAAAAAGTTGATGCTGACTGGGACCGATCATTTGTTTACGGGAATCCTGTTGACCCAGAAAAAGAGGAGATTTTCCCGGGTGATTTAATCCAATTCGAAAACGTTGTGATAAAATACAAAAAAGAAAATGCATACTATACTGAAACAATGGGGCAACATACCGCTATTGTATATAAAGTTAAGAAAAAAGGAGTCTTTGAAATTGCCCATCAAAATACACAATTTTCGGGAAGAAAAGTAGGCATAAGTACACTGGATATAAACACTGTGGTTGATGGTAAAATGTATTTTTACCGACCCACAAAAAAACGAAACTCACATGAATAATCGATGGAATCTGAACAATAAAAAAGCACTAATTACAGGAGGCACCAAAGGCATAGGAGCATCAATCGCTAAAGAATTCATCGAACTTGGTGCACATGTTACCGTTGTTGCCCGTAATGAAAACGATTTTAAACATTTCGAAAAAGAAATTTCGCCTAAAGGTAAAATCAGTTTTATACAAGCTGATATTAGCCAGTTAAATGAGATTGAAAAAATAATTAAGATCATTAAAGAGCAGTGGGGAGAGCTTGATGTTCTTGTAAATAATGCAGGAATGAATATCCGCAAAAAAACCATCGAATATACGAATGATGAGTATGAACAAATATTACATACCAATTTAAGATCAGCTTTTGAGCTTAGCAAAAAAGCTTATCCACTATTAAAAAAATCAAAACAGGGCAATATTGTCAACATTGCATCGGTTGCCGGACAAACGCATCTTCGCACAGGGGCTATTTATGGCATGACAAAAGCTGCAATGATACAATTAACCAAAAACCTGGCAGGAGAATGGGCTGCCGATGGGATAAGAGTAAATGCTGTGGCTCCGTGGTATATTAAAACACCACTGGCTGAAACAGTATTGAAAAATAAAAATTACTATCATGAAGTGATAAGCCGGACCCCCTTGCAAAAAATTGGAGAACCTGAAGATGTTGCTGCTACTGTTGCCTTTTTATGCATGCCTGCTGCTGCATTTATTACTGGCCAGTGTATTAGTGTTGACGGAGGATTTATGATTTACGGATTTTAAATTATGGACAATATTGTTGCCAATATTTGATGGCCTCTATGCTTCCATAGCGTTTTCCTTTTTCCCAGTCATAACATGCACCTTCTTTATCTCCTGTTTTTAATCGGGCATATCCTTTTTTGGCATAGATATCTCCATTAAAAGGATTAATATCTAAATACATAGAATAATCACTTACAGCATATTCCCAGGTACCGGTAGCTGAATAAATATCACCCCTTAACTCATATTGCTCTTTTAACGGGTTTTGTTTAAACGATTCATTAATTGTTGCTAATGCTTCTAACATTTTATTGTCGTGATATAGTGATTTTGCTTTGATAATTAAAAGGCTTGTATTTTGTGGCATTAAGGGTAACAAATCATCAATAAGTGATACGGATTCTTTATACCGGCCAACTTCTAAAAGTAATTTTGCTTTAAGTAAATAAAAATTTACCTGATAAGGCTTTTTATAAATCGCTTTTTCAATATCAGCCAAAGCACTTTCATCATCATCCATTTCATCAAACAACTTTGCACGATGGTAAAAATAATCACCAGGTATTTTAGTAATTGCAATAGCCTTATTAATAGTTTCCAGCGCTTTTTTATTATCGTTTAATGATTTGCTGATTTTACTATGAAGATAAAATGCCTGATGCAAATTGTTATTGCGAGAAATAATTTCCTGAACAAGAAATAACGCTTCGGTAAGATTCTCCTCTGCAAAAAGTTGCTCAGCCCGATAAATTTGTTTTTCGGTTGCTGAATATAAATTTGTTTTTAAAATACTATCAAGAAATGAGGTATTAACCATTTTCTCATAGGCTTTATCATGGAATAAATCGAACAATAAAATTTTATCGTTTGATTGCAAATTTTTCAACAATTTCTTCTGTGCATATGAGTAATCGTTAAGTTTTAAATATATTTTAACCTGATGCCTGGTTGATGCATTAACTTTTATTTTTTCGATTTCCTGGCAATAGGCAAGGGCTTTTTCATATAATCCCAATTGGTAAGCTGCTTCTGTTTGAGCCAAAAAAAAATCAATTTTATGATGATTTTCATTTTTGGTTTCCAAATAGGTTAACACTTCGTGGTAATTTTCTTGCTGCAATTGCACAAATGGATATAATTCGCTTGTTTTTATCGGTTGAGCTTGCGATAAATAAACAAAACCAAGCAATCCTGTTAAAAAAAACAATCGATGCATATTATTCGTTTAAATTCATTCCTGAGCCCTTTTCGGCATACACATGGATAAATCCTACCATATTGCGTACTTCGAGGCCGGATATTCTGGGTTCCCAAACATCACAAATGTAATAATAAACTCCCGTAGATACTTTTTTGTTGGAGTCTTTTATAGTTCCATCCCAGTTAATCATAGGATCTTCAGTTTCAAAAACCAGCTCGCCCCAACGATTAAAAATACGCATATGCACTTTTTCGACATAATTGAGCGGGTTTTTAGCCAGATAAATATCATTTATCCCATCGTTATTGGGCGTAAAAACATTGGGTAACTCATAATAAGCACAATCATCTACACAACACACATTAGACAAATCACTTTCGTTGTAAAACGAATCAACAGCAGAAACAGCATAACATGCTCCCATATTTCCTTCAGGGAAATGCTCATAAAAGGTATTCTCTGCACCCATTATTCTATCTATTGAATCGAGGGTTGCTGCGTAATGATTAGTATAATAAATCTTGTACCCAATTACATCGTCGGCACAAGTTGAATTTGGATTCGTCCAGTTAAGTACATTTTTTAAACTATCACACGAAGACCTTACCTTTAAAACCGGCGGACAGGGACGCTGAAAATCTTCAGGAACATCGCACCTTTTATTGGAGAAATTTTCTGTATAAAATTTATTGGTATCAATTTTATAATATCCCATACTTTTTACCATATAGCAATATTGAGTTCCATTAGCCAATTTTGTATCCGTAAATTCTCTTTGAGTTGAATAACCAATCGAATCATAATTCATGGTAGTATTATTCAAACGATAGATAATATATTCATTATCGAGCCAGGGTGTGTTTTTTTCAATATTTATTTTAATGGCATTATCAAAAGGTTTAAGATTTAAAAATATGGAAGATGCTAATTGTGGGTTCCCTATTTTAAACCGATTTCCTGGTGTATCATTATACAAAGCAACTTCGTACGAGTATTGTGTATCAGAAGTGTTTAATCCCGTATCAAAAAAAGTTGTATCATCCAATCCGGCAATGGAATCAATTTTTTTCAATCGCATACCAAAGGCTTCATCCGAGCGATAAATGATATATTTAAAGGGGCCATCAGCATCGGGGACAGTATCTAAACGATCGGGTTTAGCCCAACGGAGTAAAATCTTGCCTTCTGTCTCATCCGTTTCTAAAACACTAACATTGGTAATAATTGGAAATCCTGGCGCTATAATCCCGCAAACCTCTTCGGACGGATAACTTTGAGCACCATCGTCAAATTCGGAAATAATCCGGTAACAATAACTAAACCCCTGGACAAGCCCTTCTCCATTGTTGTTATCGATAAACATGGTATCGGTAGTTTCGCCTGCAAATTCGTAACCGGTATAATCAGGTAACCCTGTAACACAGCTATCTGGAGTATAATCAAGTGAATCTATACGTCGATAAATTAAATATTTGGCCGGATTACATTCTCCAGGGGTCCATGCTAAACGCATAAAAGCATTTCCCGGATCAAGTATTAATCCTGTAGGCGAAGGCCCTATTACTTTAATTAAAAAATTATCAACATCAACCAAATTAATGTCAGGATGATTATCCCTGGCGGAAATCAAAACCATATATTCACTTTTACGGATATGATTACATCCTGTTATCCATGTAAATTTGGAAATAACTTCTCCTGGTTTACTTGATATTTCTTCTAAGTTAGCGGGATTGGATTCAAAAAGAAAGGGCCCGCCGGTACCAATATGTACGATAGAGTCATAATTAACATCAGTACTTCGTACATAGGTTTCCAATGTATCGCCAGCTAAAATACACCAATCATTGAAACCATCATTTTCAGGGGGTAAATTATCTGTTTCATAAACATCAATTTGCATATCACGGATCAACGATCCAATTTTTATTCCATCACGCCATTCATTTATCTGAATGGCAACATTATATTTTCCGGTATCCAGAGGTGTATTCCATACAAAATCGCCGGTAATTTCATCTATACCAATATAGTTAGTAGCAGGAGGCACCGTATATCCATCAATAGGATCACCATTTTCACCTGTACATTCGGTTAACGAATAAGAAAGGCTATCGCCATCAGGATCGTAAGCACCAGGATTATGAACAAATAAGCGGTATTGAGCCGCTTTATTGATGGGTGGGTTTAATAAAACGGGAGTGCTGTTAGGCCCAAATTCAGGATTTACATAGATGGTTGTTTTTACCGAAAAAACGGTGTTTACCGAATTAGGAATATTTTCGACACCATAGTTTCGGTTTGGATCCTCAACCAGAACTTCATAAACACCGGGGCCGGGAAAAGTATGCCTGGCAATATACCGATTTCGTTTATAATAATCGGGTAATTCAATAAAATCGTTGCGCGGAATTACTGTATACGTTCCGTCGCCCCAGGATACTTCCAGCTCCTCTCTATCCACATTACTTAGCGTATAAGTATACGTTGTTACTGTAATTTCGAAGGTTAAATCAGAAATTTGCGTATAAGTTATTTCTCCTGCCCTGTTATGCGTTGCATAAAGATTTTCTGTAAAAACCAGACTCATTAACAACATTAAATAAAAACGTAAAAATTTCATTTTAAAGAGATTAATATTTCTTTTTTCCTGATATCAAACTGATAACCCTCTTCAGTTCCAGCAACTTTAATTATTAATAAATTTTTCTGATCTGAAAACATATCCAACAATATTGTATTTTGAATCGTTACCCTCTCCGGTAAATACTCTTTTAAAGGGATCCGGTAATAAAACCAGGTAAACTCATCTGTAGATTTAATTTTCTTGTTTTCTAATTTTACATCCAAATCATCATGCTTTAATTTAAAATGATGATTAAAATATTGGTCGATGTATTCCTGGTTTTTTTTTACACTTTCTTGATTGTTTAAATGCAGCTCCGTTTCATACAAATGAAATAATAACAATTCAAAATCTTCTGTAAATATTTGAAATGAAACCAAAATTTCATTTTGTTCTTTCAAATATTCAACATTTGTAAACGATACATGTACAGGGTGCATCATTATGGTTAAATAAGCAACCCATTTTACAAACAATGTCATATGCTAAAAGTACAAATTTTTATCTATTTGATATGATATACTAACAAAAAAGTAAATTGTTTACTTTATAATACAAAAACCTTTTATACATAAAGCGTAGGATATTATTAAAAAAGATATAAATTTTGTTAATTTTAATGCCAAATTAAACACTTTTTTTAACCTTTCATTTTCATGATATGATAAAATTTTTATACCAATTCAGGGATACTAATTATTTTTTTTTCTAATAAGTTAAAATATTAAACGCAAGCAATCATTTGTTAAATGTTTACTTTTAGGCAGAGAGTTATGAATGGGCTATTGATTGAAAAATAGAAGATAAAAAAATGAAAAAGATACTTATATTATTTTTGCTAATTATAATCAATAATTTTACTCTTCTAAGTCAAAATCAAACTACAAAATACAAGCTGAAAATTATTGATACCCAAACAAAAGAGCCGCTTCCATTTGCAACAATACTAATTAACGGAAACTCACACCGGGGGGTTGTAACCAATCTAAACGGACTGGCAGAACTTAGCTTATCGCCAACAGACGAATGTATTCAAATCAGTTATGTAGGTTATGAAACCCGAAAGATTGAAAAAGAACAAATAACCACAACCATTGCATTAAAACCGTTAGAGGTTAAACTTAAGGAGGTTGTAATTTTCCCTGGAAAAAATCCGGCACACCGAATCATCAAAAAAGCTGTAGAAAATAGAAAAATAAACAATCCTGATGATATCAGTGAATATGCCTGTAACATCTATAATAAAAGTATATATAATTATATTTTTGAGGGTAAAGCAAAAGAATCTGAAACTTATAAGGAGCTAAGAGAGTTATCCGACACCAGCCACCTGATAATCATGGAGTCGGCCACTACACGATATTATAAAGCTCCCGATAAAATCAATGAGATTATTAAAAAAGTAAGGGTTTCGGGTCTTAAAGAGCCTTCTATAGCACCCTTATCTACAGACCTACAACCATTTCATTTTTACAATCCAACAATTGATATGCTTGAAATAACCTATCTTAACCCGATAAGCCCAGGTAGTTGGAACCGGTATTTATTTTTACTCGAAGATACGTTATTCCACAAAAAAGATACTACATATATAATAACATTTGAACCTAAAAAGAATACTAATTTTGAGGGATTAAAAGGTTTTTTACACATCAATACCAACCAATATGCCATAGAAAAAGTTGTAGCATCACCAGCTGAAAAAAAGTTAATGCAACTACATGTTCAACAAAACTACGAATATAAAAACAACTATTGGTTTCCTAAAGAATTGAAATCAGAATTTAGGTGGGAAAATATATACAATATTGGATTGGGAATGAATGTAAAATCAGAAAGCTACATTACTAACTTTAGGACAGATATCCCAAAAGATTCTGTAAAATATAATGAAGAGATATTACAATTTGATAAACAGTCCACAAAAGATGCTGACCTAGCCATGAAAAAATACCGGTATATCGATCTCAATAAAAAAGAAGAAAACACTTATCTTACTATTGACAGCATAGGAAAAGCAATAAATATGGATTATTGGTTAAAATTTTCTGAAAAAATATCAGCCTATAAATTGCCTATATCAAAATTTTACATTCCACTTGAAAAAATAATGACTTTTAATGAATTTGAAGGTTATCGTTTTGGTTTAGGATTATACACTGACGACAAGTTAATAACCTGGATGGAAGCAGGTGGCTGGGGAGCTTATGGTTTTAGAGATAAGGAATGGAAATATGGAGGAGACATTAAATTCTTCTTTGATAAAGATCAAGAACATGTATTAAGCTGGTCATATCAACATAATGCTGTTTTCCCAGGAAATGAAGATTTTGCACGTGCAAAAACCTATATTGAAGGATATTTTTTACAACAGGCAGACTATACAAACCAGATAAAGGCATCATTTCAAACCAGGATAAGATATTTGCAATTGAAGCTAAACTTTATGCATGACGAAAGATCGCCTCAATACAACTACTCTTTTTTATTGGATAACAATCCGGTTAGCAACTACGAAGTAACTGAGCTAGGTGCTCAAATCCGTTTCTCTTTTAAAGAGAAATATATCTGGCAGCTGAAACAAAAAATACGCATAGAAACCAATTGGCCTGTACTCTCAGTAGGATATAAAAAAGGGATTAAGGGATTATATGGAGGAGAAATTGATTATGAAAAGTTGTGGGCCCAAATAGATTATTCCCATCATTTTCCACGGTTAGGAAAAAGTAATATACGACTCGAAGTAGGAAAAATATGGGGAGATGTCCCCTATTCATTCCTCTTTTCGGGGGCTGGAGGTTGGAGCAGCAGTATGCCTTTTTTCGTAGAAAACCGTTTCAACACAATGACACCCAATCAGTTTGCAAATAATGAAATTATGAATGCCTACTTTAGCCACGATTTTGGTGCACGCCTGTTTTCCACCTCAAATTGGAAACCTAAAATTATGATAACACAGGCTTTTGGAATGGGTAATTTAATCAATAAAAACTTACATCAAGATATCGATTTAGTTGATATGAATAAAGGATATTACGAAAGCGGCCTGGTAATTAATGATATTATAAGAGTAAATATAGTAAATTTTGTATATCTGGGGTTAGGAGGTGGTGCTTTCTATAACTATGGGCACTACTCTTCGAGTGACTGGATAGAAAATTTTAAGCTTAAAATAAATTTAAAGGTAAGTTTCTAAAAAATTTCTCATTATTTACTTTAGGAAGAAACATATACTTAAATTTTGTAACTTTACTTTTTTACAAACGCTTTTTTGCCATGAAAAAGATTACCATTATCATTCTCACTTTTATCCTGATTTCACTTAATCAGCATCTAAAAGCACAACAAATTGAAAATTTTCGTGTCCGGAAATTAAACGATAAGTTAAATATCTTTTATGATTTAACACAAGAAAAAATGGGGCAACAGTTTGATATTAAAGCCTTATGCTCCGATAATGGAGGAACAACCTTTGATATCCCATTAATAACCGTTTCCGGGGATATTGGCAAAGAAATTAATGGAGGCAAAAACAAAGTTATTGTTTGGGATGTACTTTCAGATCGTGAAGACTTTAAAGGAAATGATTTTGTATTTAAAATAACGGCTATCCCTTGCCAGGTAATTAATCCAACAGATTATGCCCATGATTTTAACTTTGAACTTGCAAATTGTTATAAACAAGGTAATCTGGTAGTTAGTGTTTTTAAAATAACCAATAATGGGCCTAGCCGGGATTTAAAGCTGCCAAACCGCCTGGCCAGAATTTATGATGATAATAATAATTATGTGGAAGCTCATGTTTCAAAATTAGGTAAGATTAGTGGAAATTACCGGCATTCAGTCCCTACCCTGACTTTTAATGAAAACCAAACAGAACTTGCAGTTTTCAGGTATAAAGTACCCGATGGTTTTTCCAACAGGTTAAAATTACTCGAACTGGGAGCAGAAATATTAGAAATTACTTATGGACTGGATTATAAATCAGCTAATCTTCAGTTTAAAGATATTTCTTTATCATCGCCTGAAAGGCCTTCAAAAGCTGAGTTTATTTCTGAATCCATGAGTATAGATTTAGGCCCTGACATTAAAAAAATTAAAGATATAAAGCCACCTGAATTAACCTTTACTAAACCTTTGCTTGCTGATAACAAACCCATAACCGTTAATTCCGAAGAGCTTATTCTAGAAGGTAATATTACAGATGACCATGGAGTTTTCGAATTTACGATTAACGGTATGGATGTTCCTTTTTCTGATGATGGAAAATTTAAAGCAGATGTATATTTTGTTGAGGGCAATAATACCATATTTGTCAGGGCTGTTGATATTTTCGAAAATGCAGTAGAAAAAAATTATGATGTCATTTACAAACCACTCAAAAAAGAAGGACAAAGACTAACAAGTGCCGAAAAGAAAAGTGCTGATGCTACCCTGGATGATATAAAAACAGGAGGCCCCGGAAAATACTATGCACTTCTTATTGGGGTAAGTAATTATTCTGATCCCGAAATTATTGACCTGGAGCAACCAGAAACTGATGCTGAAAAACTTTATAATACATTGATTAACTATTATACTTTTGATAAAGATGATATTACATTGTTAAAAAGCCCCACACGAGAGCAAATTATTTCCGAGATGGACCGCATTAACAAATTGATAACAGAAGATGACAATTTGCTTGTCTTTTATGCCGGCCATGGGTATTGGGACACAAAAGACGAAGTAGGTTATTGGTTGCCCTCAGATGCTAAACAAGCCAATACTGCCAACTGGATAAGAAACAGTACTATAAGAGATTATTTGAGAACCATAGGAACCAAACATACCTTACTTATCGCCGATGCATGTTTTAGTGGTGGAATTTTTAAAACCCGCAAGGCATTTGCAGATGCACCTAAATCTATTCAAAAATTATACGAGCTTCCCAGTCGAAAAGCAATGACCAGTGGGACATTACAGGAAGTACCCGATAAAAGTGTTTTTCTATTATATTTAAACAAAAGATTAAAGGAAAACACCCAACCCTACATTTCGGCCGAAGAACTCTTTAGTAGTTTTAAAATTGCTGTTTTAAACAACAGCCCAAATGTTCCGCAATATGGCGAAATAAAAGACACTGGAGACGAAGGCGGTGATTTTGTTTTTGTAAAAAGATAAAAAAATCACCTGCAAAACTAAAAAATAAAGCCTGCAAAATTTGATGCAGGCTTTATTTTTTGTAGTTATCCTAAAACATTTACCTTGCTGCAGCACTTACTGTTTGTGTATACACATCAAAGGCCGGGGGTTGCTGCATATGTCGTTTTACTGCGCATAAATTAGCTGCATTGATAACTGCTTCTTTATATTTTTCTGGGAAATCCTCGGGTACCTGAATCTCCAGGTCAATTTTGTCAATTAACCGGGTCATGGGATTAAAATTCATCTTCTGAATGATTTTTATATCGTCCGTAGGTATCCCTCGTTGATCGCAAAAACCTTTTACATAAATACCGGCACAAGTACCAATGGATGCTAAAAACAAATCAAACGGAGCCGGGGCACTTCCCTCTCCTCCACCCTGCACTGGTTGGTCGGTTTTAATATCCTGGCCATTAAACCGGGCATTCACTTTTTTATTTCCATCAAAATAAATTTCCATGTTCATAATTACTCTTCTTTTTAAAAATTAAACTATTAATATATTTATATATCAATTTACCTACCAAATAAATACTATGACAATTTGACGTATAGTTTAAATTAAAAAATAAAATAATTTAATCTCCAATAAAATCCATCGACTCTATTTTTAATGCTTTTAAAGACAAAAGGATATCTAAAAAAAAGTAAATTGCAGAAATTAAGATGGAAATAATTGAAAGACTGAACAAGAAGTAACCCAACATTCTTAAATCGAAGGTGAAGAACTGCATAAATGCAAGCAAAGGAATAATTAAGCTGCTGGAGATTACACTGAATGTAATTGCTGCAATGGATATTCTAAGATATTTGCTTCGCAAATAAAGAATTTTTATTTCGTTCATTTTAGCATCACGTCGTTTAATATGATCATGATCTAATTCTGCAACCAGAATTCTTGTCCTATCGATGGTTCGTCCAAACCGATTAGTAATGGTTAACAACAGCAATCCAACACCTGAAATAAGTGCCACCGGAGTAATACATGATTTTAAAAATTCAATAAACGTTTCTATTGATTCCATAACTATATTTTTTTGTTTTGCCAATTTCCAAATTTCATGTAAAAAAATGAAATGATGGCAATTATACTACCATAAAATATTTCTACTGTCCAGACGAATTCAATTTTCGGTGATTTTAAATTTACCATTACATAAGTATACAAAACATAAAACACGATTACTGAGGTTTCAATAAGAAACGACACTTTGGTCATTCCCGTACCGGAAACTCCACTAAATACTACAAATCCAATCGTTAAAAATAATGCAGCTATACTTACAACATATAAAGTTGGTAAAGCCTCTTGTATCAGTATTTGATTATTGGTATAAATTGACAGAATAGCCTCAGGGAATAACATATTTAATAAAACAAGGCCTGCAACACCAGCAATACAAATTTTAAGGATTTTAAAAATTAAAGGTATTACCTCGTCGTTCCGTTCACGGCCGATTAAAAAACTAACGAGTGTGTTGGTTGCAGAAGTAAATCCCCAGATAGGAATTAACATCACTACATAAATACTCCTGATTACATTGGATATTGCCAATGGACGCTCGCCCATTTTTTCGACAAAAAGAAAAAAGAAAAACCATCCGGTAATTGAAATAAAGTTTTGCATCATCATGGGAAATGCAACGGTAAATATTCGTTTCAATATAGCAAAATCAAACTTTTTAAACCTAAACAGATTAAAAAACTTTAAATCAACAAACTTTAGTGTGAAAAAGATAAAGAATACCATGGCAGACACCTCGGCAATAACGGAGGCTATTGCTGCACCAGAAATTCCTAATTCAGGAAAACCGAAATTCCCGAAGATTAAGGCATAATCGAAAAACACATTGGCAATGGCCATAAAAACGGTGGTCCAGCTAATTATACGTGTACGGGCAATTCCGATATAGAAAGCTCTAAATCCATAATTTATAAAAGCAAAAAACAACCCAAATATACGGTATTGAAAATAGTTAACACTTGCCACCCGAATATCGTCGGATTTTAAAACAGCATCAAAAATTGGATGCATAGCCCACTGCATTACAGATATAATAAGTATTGCTAATACAATGAGGAAATAATGAGAATGTTCAATAATAACACCAATCTGTTTATTATTGTTTTCTCCAAAACGCCGGGCTACAATAATTTGCGAACCAATTGAGAACCCAAAACCTAACATAATTAAAGTGAGGTAGAACACTCCTCCAATAGCAGCTGCACCAAGCTCTATTTCACCAACCCTACCCAAAAATGCGGTATCGGTAACGCTTATAATATTTTGGACAATGCTGCCCAAAATTATCGGATAAGCAATTTTCCATATTTCCTTATATTTAACAGAAGTCTTCACCCATTTCATTTTTAAGGAGCACAAAATTACATCTTATTTTACAAATTATTATTTCTTTTTTTTTCTAAAAAATTTGTATTTCCTTTTATATATACTCAAAATGATTATCCGCTAAATAAAATGGTTTGTCAATTTTTTTGCTCATTAAAACAAAATAAATATACAATAGTTGGAAGTATCACACGAATCTTAGTATATTTGATATTTGATGATTATTTATATGCTTTAAATAAAAGTTTGTTTTCTATGATTCTACATAAATTTATTTTACAAAGAATTATATCATTATCATTTTTTTTAGCCATTATTTTATTTTCATGCAACACAAATAAGGATAAAAAACAAGAAATAAAACAGCCTGTAAAAGAAATTGACACAACCACTATTTTACTAAAATATAATAATACCCTTTTTACGCTACCCTCCCCCTATCAGGCAACTTATTTAATCAAAAAAAGCAATATCAATTTTAATAAATCACTACTTAACCCGGCCGATCGTGTTTCGTCGTATTCAACAAATTTTACAAAAGCATTAAATATAGGTGTTTATGGAACCGATTTAGGCTATTTAAACATATACGACCAGGTACCGGATGTTATATCTTATTTTACGATTGTAAAAAAACTTAGCCAGGAATTGGGAATTCATAATGCTCTGCAAACCTCAATTATTGAACGTATTGAAAATAATATCGACAACCAGGATTCGTTATTGCATTTTTTAACCAATACCTATAAACAATTTGATATTTACCTAAAACAAAATAATAGAAAAGATATTGGAGCTTTAATTATTGCTGGTGGTTGGATTGAAAGTTTATATATTTTATCGCAAAATGCTATAGATACCAAAAACAGACAAATAATAAACAGGCTTGGCGAACAAAAACATCCTTTAGATAACCTAATTGAAATCTTATCTCCTTACTATTATAAATCACCTCATTTTACAGATCTTATTGATTCGTTAGTTGGCCTGGCATACGAATTTGACGGAATTATCTACAATTACACTTATGAGCCGCCGGTTATATATCCTGAAAAAAAATTAACCGAAATAAAGAGTACATCCAATATTATCATATCTGAATATCACTTACGAACTATTGCAAATAAAATTGCATCAATAAGAAATAAAATCGTTCAATAAATGAAACAAAGTTCCAATAAAATTTTTTTACTCTTCATTTTTTTCCTGATATCATCAACCGCTCTATTTAGTCAGGAAAATGTGAGTATTTCAAAATGTGATCAATTAATAGATGCGGGGTATGTATCTAATGGGCAGGAATATAAAACTCACCTTAACGAAAACAATAAAGCAAAATTTTACACTACATTTTATGGAGGAAGCTTTTATAGAGTTGTTGCATGTTCAGATATTAAGAAATACCCATTAATCTTTTCAGTTTTTGATACTGAAAAGAATTTACTTTTTTGCAATAAAGATTACCAATATACTCCTTACTGGGATTTCACTTTTTCTTCAACCATTGATTGCATTATCGAAATTGAAATTAAAAGCGACAAGCCCTTAAATGATGAGGTTATAATGTTAATTGGTTTTAAAGAAAAATAATCGTATTTTCGTTTTATCAACCTTTAGAGGACATAAAAACAACCTATGAGCGAGCAAATACTAAAAGCATTAATGCAACTTTTTGCAATTATTGCTCATCCTTCAAGCGATGCAAAAGAACGTAGGTCTATTGTAGAATATTTCTTAAAACGACAATTAAACCAGGAAACTGTAATAACTTATTTAAAAGTTTTTGATGACTATTATAAAATACACCAACAGAAATTAAGCGAAAAAAGTAAACGTAAAAAACGCACCGCTTCGAGCTCGGTAAGGGTTTTAAAAATCTGTACGCAAATCAATGAAGAGTTAACCCAAAGGCAAAAACATGTAGTTTTAGTACAGCTATTAGAATTTGTAAAATCGGGCAGGGAAATTACCGAGCAAGAGATGGCTTTTGTTACTACCGTTGCTGACAGTTTTCACATACAACAAGAAGAATACAAGGAAATTGAAGACTATGTTTTCTTTGGTGCCGACAGATTGCCTGATACCAAAAAACTTTTGATAATTGACCATAACAAAAACTTTTCGCACGATAAAGTTTTTCATATGGAACATCCTTCGCTTGAAGGACAGTTAAGGGTTTTAGAAGTTTCATCCGCCAATATGTATTATATTAAATACATTGGCGAAAGCGAATTATATCTTAATGGCCAACTTCTCGAGCAAGAAAAAGTATATGTATTAAACAACGGAGCTTCGATTCGAAATCCCAAAATACGGCCTATTTATTATGGCGATATTATTAGTCAATTTAATATTGACCGCATTAAGACAAGAATATTATTTGAAGCCAAAGGAATAAAATACCGATTTAAATCAGGAGCCATTGGATTACATACTTTAAATTTTACTGAAGAATCCGGGCATTTGGTAGGAATTATGGGAGCCAGTGGCGCAGGAAAGTCAACCCTGTTAAATGTGCTTAACGGAACTTCCACACCTACCGAAGGAAAAGTACTGATCAATGGAATTAATATTCATACAGAAGAAGAAAAAATTGAAGGGTTAATTGGTCATGTTTCACAAGATGATTTGCTTATTGAGGAATTAACCGTTTATCAAAATTTATATTATAATGCCAAATTATGTTTTGATAATTATACAGAAGAGCAAATACAGAAAGCAGTATTCGACGTACTTGAAAATTTAGGACTATATGACATCCGTGATATTGAAGTTGGTACACCATTAAATAAAAAAATTAGTGGAGGCCAACGTAAACGACTAAATATTGCTTTAGAGTTAATACGAGAACCGGCTGTACTTTTTTTAGATGAACCCACATCAGGTTTATCTTCCCGCGATTCAGAAAATATTCTCGACCTGCTAAAAGAATTAACCCTGAAAGGAAAACTCGTTTTTGTAGTAATACATCAACCTTCATCGGATATTTTTAAAATGTTCGATAAATTATTAATTCTTGATAATGGAGGTTACTTAATATACGACGGAGACCCAATTGATTCGATTATTTATTTTAAATCAAGTATCCAGCATGCAAACTGGAGCGAAAGTGAATGCCACTGTTGCGGTAATGTAAATCCGGAACAGATTTTTAATATTATTGAAACAAAGGTTGTCGACGAATATGGAAATTTTACCAATGAACGCAAAATATCACCTGCCGAATGGAGAGAAAATTTTGAAAAAGAAAAAGATAAAGATAAAGTTGAACATAATCAAAAAATAGGAACATTATCCAACCTGCCTAACCCTCAAAAACGCAAAGTCCCTGAAATTTTGTTTAAAACACCCAATCGGTTTAAACAATTTTTGGTGTTTGTAAAACGTGATGTACTTTCAAAACTATCCAATACCCAATACTTAATTATAAATTTGCTGGAAGCTCCTTTATTAGCATTTTTACTTGCGTATATTATAAAATATTACAACGTAAATGTTAGCAACGAAATTGGTTATAGTTTAATAGAGAACAGCAATTTACCCGTATATATTTTTATGGCTGTTATCGTTGGGTTATTTATTGGATTAACAGTAAGTGCCGAAGAAATTATTAAAGACCGTAAAATTTTAAAAAGAGAAGCATTTCTTAATTTAAGCTGGGGTAGTTACCTGTTTTCTAAAATTGCTATTCAGTTTACATTATCTGCCATTCAGGCTTTAATGTTTGTAATTATTGGCAATTCAATTATGGAAATAAAAGGGATGTATTTTGAATACTGGCTGGTGCTTTTTAGTGCATGGTGTTTTTCTAATATGTTGGGTTTAGTAATTTCTGATAGTTTTAAAACAGTGATAACCATTTACATATTAATTCCGTTTTTAATTATTCCTCAACTTATATTAAGCGGTATAATTGTTAAATTTGAAAAACTGAATCCTAACATTTCTAATCCGCGGGATATTCCATTTTATGGGGAAATCATAACTGCTCGATGGGCTTATGAAGCCTTAGCTGTATATCAATTTAAAGAGAATGATTACGAAAAACAATTTTATCCCTACGACAAAGCAATGAGTATTGCTGATTTTAAGAAAAATTACTGGATAAGAACGTTAAATAATAAAGTAATTTTTATTGAGCGCCATATTGACAACAACGAAAAATCAGATGAAGTTAAACAAAACCTGGAATTGTTAAAAAACGAAATTGAAAAAGAGCTTAAAACCGAATCAGCCAAAATCATAAAATTCGAAAAAGTAGATCATCTGACCCCTCAAAAAATTAATAAAGAAACGATTAGTGAGTTAAAACACTATCTTACTATTTTAAATAAATATTATATTCAACTATACAATAAAGCCAATAGTTTAAAAGATGAGATTATCTCTGAGTACCAAAAAACTCCGGAAGATAGAGCAAAATTTATGAAGTTAAAGCGAGAAAATTATAACGATAACCTTGCCGAATTAGTGAAAAATGCTAATGAAATTAATAGAATTATTGAATATAAAGGAGAACTGTTTCAGAAGATTGATCCTGTATTTTTGGATCCACCTAATAAATTTATCAAAGCACATTTTTATGCTCCAAGAAAACAATTTTTAGGAAAATACTACGATACGTTTAAGGTGAATATAACCGTTATTTGGGTAATGACTATTTTATTATTTATAGTGCTTTACTTCAGATTATTAAGAAAAGCGCTTGACTTTTTTGAGGAACAAAAATTTAAAACAAAAAAAGTTGAAAATTAAACCATAAAAAAATCACCCACATTCAATAAGCTGAATAAGCTGAATGTGAATGATTTAAAAAAATACTTTTCAAATCGTATAGTAAATTCCGTAATTAATTTTTCCTAATCAACAACCTCAATCATTTTAAAAGGAATTCTAATAATTGATTCATAATCTTCTCCAGCCTCAAGCATATCTTCATCATCTTCTTCATAATACCAGTTAATAATTACATCATTGCGAGCTTTTTTAATTGACTCTAATTTTTTAAAAACATCTAAAATACATTTAGATGAACTGGTATTAAAATATTCTAACTGAATATTTACCGTTGTAAGCTTTTTAGGGTTTTTCGAATATTCTTCCAGCCATTCTACTAATGGACGATAAAATTCGATTGAATTTTCAGGAATTGACCTCCCTTTTATTTCAATTACACCTGTTTCTGCGTTAAAACTAACTGCCGGGGTTTTAGGAGTTCCTTCAATTGAAATTGATTCCATAGGATGCTTATATTTAAGTTTTATATTTTGATTACTATATTTTAATATTTAAAGTAAAAAAAGAATAATTGGTATTATATTCATTAAATTCATAATCAAAATTTCCTTCTGTCCTTCGCGCAATATCAATTAAACCCAATCCTCCTCCTCCTTTATCAGAAAATTTTTGATTATTTAATACAAACTTATACAATTCTTTTAATTCATCTCTTGATAAAGATTTTATTTTATCCAATCTTTCTTGTAAACTTTTAATTTTCTCCGTTTTTATGAAATTACCTGTCCGAATTTGGTAGTGTTCATTAATTTTAGAAACAACAAATATTCCAAAATGGATATCCAGCCCGCTGTTAAACTCAGTAGGTAAATCATCAACATGATGATAAAGATTTTGCAAACTTTCCACTAAAACATTATATATTTTCTTTTTAGTAATTGACTTATCAATAACATGATCAAGTTTTGTTTCAACTACTCCAAGTACATTGGTAATCAATTGTGCAGTTATGCTTCCTTTATATGCCAGAAGCACATCACCATCATTCATTTTTGAAAATTGCTCATCTATATCAAAGCTCATATAGGCTTTCTCTTTATCTCTTTAACAAGTTGTATAAAATTAAAACATTTTTATCCGTAAAACAAATATTATTAAAGATTGGTTCACGATTTAATTTAGATGCTAATTATCAATTATCAATACATATTATTATTCTATTATTACAGAAAATTTACGGATATTAAAATTAAACAAGTTCTCTTAGCTTTCAAAATTATTTTTTTAATCGACACCAAAAACTGGATGAATGATCGTTTTTTTATTACCAAAGATTTTTAGTCTATTTAATTAAATTTTCTTTTTTTGCTTCCCTGATATATATCATATTCTAAAAATTTACACTCTAAAGGCCCATTATACAAGGTTATCTTTTTTGAAGGTTTTAGGCCAATGTATTTAATGGCATTAAGATTACTGCTCAGTAACCAAATACTATATCCTTGATATTTATCTTTAAACAGATTGCCCAAAGTGCTATAAAAATCATGAATGTTTATTCTCTTTAGCCTTTCTCCGTATGGAGGGTTTGTTACAATGGTTCCCTTCTCATTTTCTGGTGGAGTATAATTTTCGATAGGCGTTATATTTAAATCTATTTTTCGTTTTAATGCTGCATTAGAAATATTTTCTCTGGCAATACGAATAGCTATTTCGGAAATATCAGAACCAATAATTTTATATCTAAATATTTTGGTTTCTGTTTCTTTTTCATAAATTTCTTCAAGCAATTCACCATCAAAATCTTTCCAGGATTCAAAACCAAATTTTTGTCGGTAAATACCAGGCGGAATGCCATAAGCGATCATTGCTGCTTCAATAAGCAACGTTCCAGAACCACACAGGGGATCGATAAAATTACTTTTACAATCCCAACCCGACAATAAAATCATTCCAGCAGCCAAAACTTCATTCAAAGGTGCCTTAGTAGCTTTTATTCTGTATCCTCTTTTATGAAGTGATTCGCCAGAACTATCCAGTGATAAAGTACATATATTGTCAGAAATATGAATATTTATTTGAACATCAGGACTTTCCGTTTCTACATAAGGCCTTTTTTTATATTTTTTCCTAAATTGATCAACAATAGCATCTTTTACTTTTAATGCAACATATTTTGAGTGTGAAAAATGTTGCGAATAAACAACGCTATCAACAGCAAATGTTTGATGAACATCAAATATGGTATCCCAGGAAATAGATTGTACTGCATCATATAATTCAATCTCATGTTGTGCTTTAAATTCTAAGATGGGCTTTAAAATTTTAAGCGCTGTTCGTAAATGAAAATTGGCTTTGTACAACAAGGTTTTATCGCCGTAAAATTCGACCCCTCTTTTACCAATACAAACCTTTGAAGCTCCCAGTTGAATTAACTCTTTTTTTAAAACTTCTTCCAGTCCCTGGAAGGTTTTAGCAAACATTTTAAATTTTTGTTCTTCTTTCACTTATGAATATTTTATTTATCTATTTGGAAAAAATCTTCTACTGCATTTACAGCATTCTGCATCCGCTGATCACTTTTTCCTGAAATTATTTTATATGGGAAATGATATTGTTCTAATTCATTTTTATAGATATCAAACAATTTATTTCTCATTTCTCCTCCATTTTCTCTTACAGGATCAGGTATCCATGGGATATCTGTATTACAAAGTAAAAATAAATCAATAGAACATTCTCTTATTTTTTTTTCGAGCCAATGAGGTACTTTTTTATAAACCACATTAAACCAAACTTTTGTAATAATTAGATAAGTATCATAAAATAACCATTGATTTGCTTTCTTAAGAAACTTCTTTTCCCGTTCAATTTGCTTTTGTGCAATATGTTCTACATCCTGAAAATTATAGGGATGATTTAAGTTTACAATATAATCACGAGCATACTCTGGAATCCATATTGAATTAAAATAGTTAGCCAAATATTTCGCCAATTCGGTCTTCCCTGTTGATTCTGGGCCTATTAAAACCACCTTTTTTATTTTATCTTTTGCTCCTTTTTCCATTCAATATAACCAATTACAGCAAGCAAAGTATAAACGGCAAAAAGAATTACCGTGGCATACAATCCTTTATAAATGTATAATCCTAATGAAACTGAATCAACAATTATCCATATCAACCAATGTTCAATAATTTTTCGGGCAAGCATCCAGGTAGCCACAAAACTTCCTGCGGTGGTAAATGCATCCCAGTAAGGTATTTCAGAATCGGTAAAATTTACTAAAATAAATGCAATAATACCAAAAAGTACTGCTGTTGCTACAACAACATATAGGAATCGTCGAAATCCAAGGTTAGATATTTTAAGGTCATCTTTCTTTGTACTTTTCCCTCCAAACATCCAAAAATACCAACCATAAATACTAACTACCAGGTAGTAAACCTGTAAGCCCATATCGGCATAGAATTTAGTAACAAAAAAAACGTAAATATATAATGCAGAAGTAATAAGGCCTACAGGCCAACACCAAATGTTTTGTTTAATAGATAGAATAATATACAATAAACCAAATAGTGCCCCTAAAAGCTCAATGTAATTATCAAAAATCCAAAATAATATCTGTTCCAGCATTATATTATAGTTTTAACACTGTAAAGATATTAAAAAGTGGCAGGTTTAAGGTAGAGTTAATACTTGTTTTTGGTATTTATCCCATTCTTTTAATACTTCAATGGCTTTATTAAACCCTTTATCGCGAGTATTTACTATTTGGAAATATTCACTCATATCCCATAAATCACGAGCAATTAATGCTTTAATAATTAAACTAAAGTTTTTTCTAGAATTTTCATACTCTTCGTCGGTAACTTCAACTTTATTATTTTTACCATACTCACGTAAATCTTTTAAAATCTTTTCATCAACTTCAAATTTGTTATTAAATGATTGAAAATCAGCATAATTTGACTTTAACTTTTCCCGATTTTTATCAATATATTCTAGCACAAAAGAATTTAATAATCCCTGTCGAACCATTTTACTATAATAATCGGTTACCAAAGTTGTATCTAAAGGAACAAAGATATCAGGCATAATACCACCACCTCCATAAACTATACGTTTATTTTTTAAAGTATAGTATTTCAACGAATCAGGTAAATTAATACTGTCTTTATTGACAAACTCGCCATGTTCGAAGCGGGTTAACAATTCTTTGGCATATTCCTCTGAACCATTCTCATAAGGTTTTTGTATTAACCTGCCGGTTGGAGTGTAATAACGTGCTACTGTAAGCCGGATCATAGAGCCATCAGGTAAATAAATAGGTTTCTGTACCAGTCCTTTACCAAAAGATCTTCTTCCAATAATTATACCTCTGTCCCAATCCTGAATGGCACCGGAAACAATTTCACTGGCAGAAGCTGATCCTTCATCAATTAGGATCACTACTTTACCATCTTTAAAAATACCATTACTTGTCGAGAAGTTTTCCATTTTGGGTACTTTCAGCCCTTTGGTATAAACAATTAATTTATCCTTTTCCAGAAACTGATCCGCAAGCTCAATGGCTTTATCTAAATAACCTCCTCCATTTCCTCTAAGATCGAGGATAATAGAATTTGCTCCCTGTTTTTTTAACTCAGTTATTTTTTCTTTAAATTCATCAACGGTTGTCATGGCAAACCGATTGATTTTAATATATGCAATCTCATAATCTACCAGGTATGCAGCATCAACACTGTAAATAGGTATTTTATCGCGAATAATCGTAAAATATAAAATCTCTCGAACACCTTTACGCTTAACGCCAACACTTACTTTCGTCCCTTTTTCGCCCAGTAAACGATCACGTACACCTGTGGTTGAAATATCAACACCAGCTACATTTTCGCCATTAATTTCAACAATTCGATCGCCTGCCCGTATCCCTACCTTCTCCGAAGGGCCTCCTGAAATTGGAGAAATTACATAGATCGTATCTTCTAAAATATTAAATTGAATGCCAATTCCTTCAAAGTTTCCTTCTAAAGGCTCATTCATTTCTCTCACCTCATCGGCTGGAATATAAACAGAGTGCGGATCAAGATCTTTTAAAATATCAATTATTGCATCCTCAACTATCTTTTCCGAATTAACAGAATCAACATAATACGAAGATATATAACCCAAAGCTCGGCTAAACTTAAAAATATCTTCAGTTAAATATTGTGAAAATAGCTGAAAGGGTAATACAATTAAAAATAGAGTGATATATATATAATAAATACGTTTTTTCATCATAATAAAATTTTAAGATTATATTTAGGTATAACAAATACTATACAAAATTATTTTCTTGGTCTTAAGTTAAAGGGAATCTTTATTACATCCGATAAATCTTCACCGTCTTCAAAAATCTGATCATCAACATCTTCATAATACCAATCGACTGTTATTTTTGCTTTTTTATGATATAATTTTTTAAAATAATCTAAAATTTGAAGAATATATTTAGAAGAAGCCGAATTCATATAATCAAGATCAAACAGTAAATTAAAATGAAAATCTTCAAGTTTTTCGTTACGTAAGATATTGTTTACATACCTTTCTATTTTAAAAATAATCGATTCATAAAATGCAACTACATCCTCAGGACGAGATGTCCCAATTAGTTCAAACTTTCGATTATTTAAATCAAAATTAATTTTAGGAGTAAATTCAGTTGATTCAATATAAAGGTTTTCCATTTACTATGAAGTCTTTTTATTTCTTATTAATCAATATTTCGAGCGTGTAATATAAGAATTTATTGTCAATTTCTTGAAACGAATATTTAAATTTATTTCGAACTACTTTAGCAATTCGTATTAGCCCAATACCGGGTGTTTGCTTAACACTATAAATTTCGTCTTTTAAAATTTCTTTATACCATTTTCGCAATCCAGATAAACCAAGATAATTAATTTTTTCCAGATGTTCTTTCAATTCATTTACATCTTCATATTTAATAGGGTTTGATGCAATTAATCGATAAAACTTATCTTCGTTAATGATTTTAAATACAGGAAAAAAATCAGCATGATTAAATGATATAATTTTATTTGAGGTATACCTGTAATTATTTTCAAGCATTTCAACCATTACAATCTGCATTTTATTAAAAACTGAAATATCTAATGCTTCTGATTGTTCTATTAACTCATTAAGTAATTTGTTTACAATGGTATAATTAAAAAAACCTTTGTAATATAATATGCATTTATTTTTATTCATCCGTTAATACAAGAGTAAAAAAGATTTGAGTTATTCCCACTCAATGGTTGCTGGTGGTTTTGAACTTATATCATAAACAACTCGGTTTATTCCTTTTACATTATTAATAATTTTGTTAGATATATCGCTTAAAAAATCATAGGGCAAATGCGACCAGTCGGCAGTCATCCCATCGGTTGAAGATACAGCACGTAATGCAACAGCATTTTCGTAGGTTCTTTCATCGCCCATAACGCCTACCGATTGAACAGGAAGTAAAATTGCACCTGCTTGCCACACTTTATCGTACAAATCGTATTTTTTTAACCCTTCAATATAAAGATCGTCAACCTCTTGTAATATGTTAACTTTTTCGGGGGTGATATCTCCCAGTATTCGTATTGCCAAACCCGGGCCTGGAAATGGATGGCGGCTAATCAGCTCTTTTTTAATTCCCAATGAAGCTCCTACCCGTCTTACTTCATCTTTAAACAATAACTTTAATGGTTCTACAACTTTTAAATGCATTTTTTCAGGTAATCCACCTACGTTATGATGTGATTTAATGGTAACTGAAGGGCCGTTAACAGAAACCGATTCTATTACATCGGGGTAAATGGTTCCCTGAGCTAACCATTTAACATCTTTAATTTTATGTGCTTCCTGGTCGAAAATCTCAATAAAAACACGGCCAATAATTTTACGTTTTCCTTCGGGATCTGAAACACCTTTTAATTGACTTAAGAATTGCTTTTTTGCATCAACACTTACCACATTCAACCCCATATCTTTATAGGATTCAATTACTTTCTCAAATTCATTTTTTCTTAGCAACCCGTTATCAACAAATATACAAGTAAGATTTCTGCCAATGGCTTTATGTAAAAGAACAGCGGCTACTGAAGAATCTACACCACCGGATAATCCCAAGACAACTTTATCGTTGCCCAATTTTTCTTTAAGCTCTTTTATGGTATCGTCAGCAAAAACGGTTGGAGTCCAATCTTGTTTACAACCACAAATATTAACTAAAAAATTCTGTAATAATTGCTTGCCTTGTGTTGTATGATACACCTCAGGATGAAACTGAATGCCATAAGTTTCTTCATCCATAATTTTAAATCCTCCAAAACGTACATCACTGGTGCTGGTGATTACCTGAAAATTGTCAGGTAATTTGGTAATTGTATCTCCATGCGACATCCATACCTGGGTATTAATTTCCAACCCTTTCATTAATTGATTTTCTGTATCGATATGGCTCAATCGTGCACGGCCATATTCCCTATGTTTTGAAGGCATTACTTCACCTCCATAATTTTGAGCCAAAAACTGAGCTCCATAGCAAATGCCAAGTAGTGGTAGCTTTCCCTTAATTTCGGACAAATTGGGGATGGGGGCATTTTTATCGCGGACAGAAAAAGGGCTACCAGATAAAATAACACCTTTAAAAGATGAATCGAGTATTGGAATTTTGCTAAAAGGATGAATTTCGCAGTAAACATTAAGTTCTCTTACTCTTCGGGCAATTAACTGAGTATACTGTGAGCCAAAATCGAGGATTAAAATTTTTTCATGCATCTTTTATTTTTTTCAGGCAGTAAATAAAGTTTTTGCAAAGATAATATTAATGAACAAAAAATCCCGAACCTACTACTTAAATATAAAGATACTTAAGATTAGGTTTTTTACTTATCCCTCCGTCAATCGTTGCGGTTCAATTACATACTTTTCTCCATCTTCTGCCGAAAATACCGGATTAAATACCTTCCGGGCCTCTTCAACTAAAGGTGTAATATCCTTATACCTGGCCGAAAAATGGCCTATTATTAATTTTCTTGCATTGGCTTTTTGGGCAATGGTAGCTGCTTGCTTTGCAGTAGAATGAAAAGTTTTTCTAGCCTGGCTTTTTAACTGCTCCGTAAATGTTGCTTCATGAAAAAGTAAATCTACATTTTGTATTATTGAAATTATTTTTTCTGAATATGATGTATCGGTACAATATGCATATGAACGTTGTTTATAAGGTGGTAACGTTAGTTCAGCATTAGGAATAATCTGTTTTTCAGACAATTCAAAGTCAGCTCCCGCTTTAATATTTTGTCTTTCTCTTATAGGAATTTCGTATTGTTGAACTACATTTTTTCTTAAATTCCGTAGATGTGGTTTTTCTTTAAACAGAAAACCGCAGGTTGGAATTCTGTGTTTTAGAGGTATTGTTTCTACCGTAATTTTTTTATCCTCATAAATAATCTCGTTTTTTTTAGGATTTAAATGATGATAAACAATAGTAAACGGGAGTTTTCGTTCAAAATAAGCGATATGGTTTTCTAAAATTGGCTCCAGCTCTTTATGTGCGTAGATATGTAAATTGGTTTGTCGATTTAACAAGCTAAAAGTAGATATTAATCCAAACAAACCAAAAATATGATCCCCATGCAAATGACTGATAAAAATATGGTTAATTTTCCCAAACCTGATCTTATTTTTACGAATCTGAATTTGCGTACCTTCACCACAATCGATTAAAAAAAACCGCTCATGTGCATTTAGCACATGAGCGGTTAAGCTTCTTGTCGAAGTTGGGACAGCAGAGCTGCTTCCAAGGATTGTTAATTCGAAAGTCACATCTACTTATTTTTTATTGTTTCGTTCTTCCTCTTCTGCCTTAACAATATCTACTGCTTCTTCATTTGAATAAGCAATATTTAATACGGTATCCAACTGCGATATGGTAATTAATCTATCCACAGCATCGTTTAATCCTGTAAGAACAAATGTACCATTAGCGTTTTTACAAAGACGATTAGCAACCAGAATAGCACTTAAACCGGAAGAATCACAATAACGGCAGTTACTTAAATCAAGTATAATATTTTTTTCTCCTTTACCAGAGATTAAAACCAATTCGGATTTCAAACTGGGAGCCACATTGGTATCCAATTTCTCCTCCATTACTTGAATTAAAGTATACTTTTCCAGTTTTTCAATTTTAAATTCCATAATTTAAAAATTTAAATTAAATTAATGTAAAGTACTATTCAGCTGCTTTATCTTCTTTATTTTCTTTATCGTCTTTATTTTCTTCTTTTTTAGAATCCTCAGTTTTTGCTTTTTTTGTAGCCTTTTTTTCTTCTTTCTTCTCCTCTTTATTCACTTCTTTTTTCTTCTCTTCTTTCTTAGGCTCTTCTTCTTTAGCAGATTTAGTTTTCTTGGTTTCTTTCTTGCCTTCTGTTTTTTTAGCTTCTTTAGCATCCATTTCAGCTTTCTTTTCTGCTATTTCTTTCTTCTGTTCTTCTTCCATTTCGCTTTTTAACGAAGCTAATTCAGTAATATCACCTAAAGTAGTTTTTTCAAGGTTTGATTTTACCTTTTTCACTGCTTTCTTGTTTGCTGCAGATTTTTGTTTCTTTTCAGCGGCTACCTCATCTTTCTTTTCATCTTCAAATACACGGCTGTGAGAAAGAATAATTTTCTTCGCTGATTTTGAGAATTCAATTACTTTAAAAGGTAACTTTTCATCTGCTTTAGCAGCACTTCCATCTTCTTTCACCAAATGTTTAGGTGTTGCAAAACCTTCAACTCCATAGGGTAATGCTACTACAGCCCCTTTGTCAAATAAATCAACTATTGTTCCTTCATGTATTGAACCAACCGTAAATACTGATTCAAAAACATCCCATGGGTTTTCTTCTAGTTGTTTATGGCCAAGGCTTAACCTCCTATTTTCTTTATCGATTTCAAGAACTACCACTTCAATGGTTTCTCCAATAGAAGTAAATTCTGCAGGGTGTTTAATTTTCTTTGTCCATGAAAGGTCAGAGATATGAATTAAACCATCAACTCCTTCTTCAATCTCTACAAAAACACCAAAGTTAGTAAAATTACGAACAGTAGCATTGTGTTTGCTACCAACAGCATATTTCTCGTCGATATTATTCCATGGGTCAGGCTTCAATTGTTTAATACCTAATGACATTTTTCTTTCTTCACGGTCAAGCGTAAGAATTTGGGCTTTAACCTCGTCACCCACTTGTAAAAATTCTTGTGCACTTCTTAAATGTTGCGACCAAGACATTTCTGAAACGTGAATTAACCCTTCAACACCTGGTTGAATTTCAACAAATGCGCCATAATCGGCTAATACAACAACTTTACCTTTTACAGTATCACCTACTTTAATATCTTTATCCAATGAATCCCATGGATGTGGAGTTAATTGTTTTAATCCAAGGGCAATACGTTTTTTATCATCGTCGAAATCAAGAATTACAACATTCAATTTTTGATCTAATTCAACAATTTCTTCAGGATGATTTACACGGCCCCAAGAAAGGTCTGTGATATGGATTAATCCGTCAACACCGCCAAGGTCGATAAATACACCGTATGAAGTAATATTTTTAACGGTTCCTTCAAGAACCTGTCCTTTTTCTAGCTTAGCAATAATTTCTTTTTTCTGTTGCTCTAACTCTTCTTCAATAAGTGCTTTATGCGAAACAACAACATTTTTAAATTCGTGATTAATTTTTACGACTTTAAATTCCATGGTTTTGCCAACAAATACATCGTAATCACGAATAGGCTTAACATCAATTTGTGAGCCGGGTAAGAAAGCTTCAATACCAAATACATCAACGATCATACCACCTTTTGTACGGCATTTGATGTAACCTTGAATAATTTCATCTTTTTCAAGTGCTTCGTTTACTCTATCCCAAGAGCGTAAAGCTCTTGCTTTTTTGTGTGAAAGCACTAGTTGGCCATCTTTATCTTCCTGGCTTTCCACATAAACTTCAACTTTATCGCCGACTTTTAAGTCGGGATTGTAACGAAATTCGTTTAAACTAACAACGCCTTCAGATTTATAACCAATATTGATTACTACTTCACGTTTGTTTAATGAAACAACAGTACCATCAATCACTTCATTTTCAGTAATTGTTGATAATGTTTGATCGTACATCTTTTCAAACTCCTGACGTTCTGATTTGTCGTACGAATCTCCTTCTTCATCAATATTGTCCCAATCAAATTCATCGTTTGGAGTAGCGAAATCTAAAACAGATTTTTCGTCATTTTTCTCAGATTCGTCTGCTTTTTTTGTTTCTTCTTTTTCTTTTGCAGTTTCTTCAACTTGCACATTCTCCTGCTGTTCTACATTTTCCTTTTGTTCTACAGCTTTGTTCTCTTCTTTTTCTACCATTTAATTTGTGTTAATTAATTTTAGTATATTAGACATTATTTATAGATTAACAGAGTGCAAAAGTATAATTTTTATTTAATTAATTAAAAATAAAGATACTAAAAAATCATCATACGAATCAAATCTAACAAATTAAAGAATATCATTAGCTTAACAAAACAATAAAAATAATTATTGCTGAGTTTGGTTAATATACAAAAGCAAAAAAGAAAATATACTAATGTAATTTGGATATGCTTTTATTATCTTTACTTTTTCATATAACATTTTTAGTTATTAGGATTCTACGTTAGCAAAAAATATAAAAGTATTAATGAAAAAAATTTTAGTAACAGGAGGTGCTGGTTTTATAGGTTCGCATTTGTGTGAAAGGTTACTGAATGAAGGACACGAGGTAATCTGTTTAGACAATTATTTCACCGGTACTAAACAAAATATTATACATTTATTAGACAATCCTTACTTTGAATTGGTTAGGCACGATATTACCATGCCTTATTATATTGAAGTGGATGAAATTTACAATTTGGCCTGTCCTGCCTCTCCCATTCATTATCAATACAATGCGATAAAAACCATAAAAACATCCGTAATGGGTTCGATAAACATGCTGGGATTAGCGAAACGAATTAAAGCTAAAATATTGCAGGCCTCAACCAGTGAAGTTTATGGCGATCCGGAAATTCATCCTCAAACTGAAGATTATTGGGGAAATTGTAATCCCATTGGGCCTCGTTCCTGTTATGATGAAGGAAAAAGATGCTCTGAATCTCTCTTTATTAACTATCATCAACAAAACAATGTACGAATAAAAATAGCAAGAATTTTTAATACTTACGGGCCAAAAATGAGTATGAATGATGGCCGTGTAGTTTCAAACTTTATTGTACAAGCTTTAAAAAACAAAAATATTACCATTTTTGGTGATGGAAAACAAACCCGAAGTTTCCAATATGTTGACGATTTGATAGAAGCACTAATAAGGCTTATGAATACCGGTGACACAATATTTGAGCCTGTGAATATTGGTAATCCAAAAGAAAATACAATGCTTGAACTGGCAGAAAGAATAATTGATTTAACAGGATCAAAATCTGAAATAACCCATTTACCTCTGCCTAAGGAAGATCCGGTTCAAAGACAACCAGATATTTCACTGGCAAAAAAAATATTAAACAACTGGGTACCAACAACCCAATTAGATAACGGATTAAAAAAAACTATTGAATATTTTAAAAAAGTACTTAAACCATGAAAGGAATAATTTTAGCTGGCGGTGCCGGAACCAGGCTTTATCCAATAACTAAAAGTATATCAAAACAAATAATACCTATTTACGATAAACCGATGATTTATTATCCTCTTTCGGTTCTGATGTTAGCAGGAATACGTGAAATTTTAATTATCTCCACACCAAAAGACATCCATTTATATAAAGATTTATTGGGCAACGGAGATCAATTAGGAATAAGTTTATCTTATGAAATACAACCCACGCCCGATGGATTAGCTCAAGCTTTTATTATTGGTGAAAAATTTATAGGCAATGATAATGTATGCCTTATTTTAGGCGATAATATTTTTTACGGCTATGGGTTTAGTAAAATACTAATGCAAGCAGCTAATTTAAAAGATGGAGCTACTGTTTTTGGTTATTATGTAAATAATCCACAACGATACGGTGTAGTTGAATTTAATGATTCGGGAAAAGTACTTAGCATTGAGGAGAAACCAGAAAATCCAAAATCAAATTATGCTGTTACCGGATTATATTTTTATTCAAACGATGTAATTAAAAAAGCAAAAAGCCTTAAACCAAGTAAACGCTGCGAACTGGAAATTACCGATCTTAATCGTTTATATTTAAAGGAAAACAGGTTAAAAGTCGAACTATTAGGACGTGGATTTGCCTGGCTAGATACCGGAACACACGAAAGCCTTTTACAAGCTTCAAATTATATTGCAACAATTGAACAAAGACAGGGATTAAAAATTGCCTGCGTAGAAGAAATCGCTTACAAAAAAAGTTTTATTAATAAAAATCAATTAATTAAACTTGTGGAAGAGTTGAAAAACAATCAATACGGAAAATATTTATTAAAAATAGCTAACGAATAAATTATAATGGAAGTAAAAGAAACATATATTGAAGGATTAAAAATTATTAAGCCCAAAATTTTTGAAGATTCGCGAGGCTATTTCTTTGAAAGCTATAATAAAGACAACCTTAAAAATATAATTGGAGAGATTGTATTTGTACAAGATAATCAATCATTATCTGAGTTTGGAACCATTAGAGGGTTACATTACCAGTTAGCACCTTACTCACAATCTAAATTAGTAAGAGTAATTTATGGTAAAATATATGATGTTGCGGTTGATATAAGAGAGAATTCGCCAACCTATGGGAAACATTTCGGAATAGAGCTTTCGGAAGAAAATAAAAACCAACTTTTTATACCAAAAGGTTTTGCCCATGGATTTTCAGTATTAAGCTCAAAAGCTGTTGTTATTTACAAAACAGACGAATTCTATCATAAAGATTCGGAACGAGGAATTAAGTATAATGACCCTGAACTGAAAATTGATTGGAAAATTGAACCAAATGCATCCATTCTATCCTCTAAGGATAAAGTTTTACCAACATTTAAAGAAGCAGAAAAAAACTTCTATTTTTAATCTATATATTATGATTAATATTTTAGTTACAGGTGCTAACGGGCAACTGGGCAGCGAACTTAAAAAGGTTAACAAAACATACCCTCAGATTGGAGACAAACAAGCTAATTTTATATTTACCGATATTGATACGCTTGATATATCAAACAGTGTGTTCTTAAAAAAATTTTTTCAGGTTAATAAAATTGATTATGTAATAAATTGTGCTGCTTTTACTAATGTAGATTTAGCTGAAAAAGAAACAGACAAAGCTTACGAAATCAACACTCAATGTGTTGAACATATTATTAATGCTATAAACCCTCTTTATACAAAATTTATCCACATTTCTACCGATTATGTTTTTGATGGTAAATCTTATATACCTTATACCGAAGAAACGCAGGAAAATCCAAATTCAGTTTATGGAAAATCAAAACTTGAGGGAGAAAAGATTGCTTTAAAATATCCTGAATCAATTGTTATTAGAACCTCCTGGTTATATTCACCGTTTGGTAAAAACTTTGCTAAAACCATACATAAATTATGCAACCAACGCGAAGAATTAAACGTTGTTTTCGATCAGGTTGGGACACCAACCTATGCAAGAGATTTGGCTTTAGCCATTTATAAAATCATTGAACAATCGGCAACTAAAAATAACTTCAAGCCCGGAATTTATCACTACTCCAACGAGGGAGTTTGTAGCTGGTACGATTTTGCAAGGGCTATTGCTATTAAATCTTATTCAAAATGCAAAATTAATCCAATTGAATCAAAAGATTATCCTACACCTGCCAATAGGCCTTTTTACAGTGTTTTGAACAAAAACAAAATAAAATCGGTATACAACATTAATATACCACATTGGCAAGATAGTCTTGATGATTTCTTTAAAGAAATATGAACAAATGAAATATTTTCATTGATTCAATTTTTATAATTTTGTATAACAATTCTAAAAGTAAACAAAAATGGCACATAACGAATTAATAAATCAAATAAACAAAAAAGCCCAACAATGGCTTAGCTCTAATATTATCGATCAAGAATCAAAAGGCCAAATCAAATACATGATTGAAAACGATGAAAATGAATTGATTGAATCGTTTTACAAAGATTTAGAATTTGGAACTGGTGGATTAAGAGGAATAATGGGCATTGGAACCAACAGGGTAAATATTTATACCATTGGTATGGCTACCCAGGGTTTAAGCAATTACCTTAAACAACAATTTACCGGTAAAAAAGATATTAAAGTAGCTATAGCTTACGACTCTAGAAACAATAGCCGTCTATTTGCAGAAAAAACAGCCAGTGTATTTTCCGCAAACGGAATAAAGGTTTATTTGTTCGATAAACTTAGGCCCACTCCAGAATTATCATTTGCTATTCGCTACCTTGGATGCCAGAGCGGAATTGTAATAACTGCATCGCACAACCCAAAAGAATATAATGGTTATAAAGTTTATTGGGAAGACGGCGGCCAGATTATTAGCCCGCACGATAAAAATATAATTACCGAAGTACAAAAAATTAAAAGTATTGATGAAATCCGGTTTGACCATGAATTAACTCACGTAAAAGAAATTGGTGATAAAATCGATAATGAGTATATTAAACAGATAAAAAAATTATCACTTAATCCTGATATAATCAAAAAGCATAAAGATCTGAAAATTGTATTTACTCCAATTCATGGCACAGCTGTCGATTTGGTTCCTAAAACACTTAAAGCATTCGGTTTTAATAATATTTACTCTGTTGAAGAACAAAATACACCCGATGGAAATTTCCCGACCGTAAAATCACCAAACCCCGAAGAACCAGCAGCACTTGAACTGGCATTAAAAAAAGCAAAAGATATTGATGCTGATATTGTTATGGGAACCGACCCTGATGGCGACAGAGTTGGCATTGCCGTAAAAAATTTTGAAGGCGATTTTATTCTTCTAAATGGAAACCAGGCTGCAGCTTTACTCATTCATTATCTTATTACCCAGTGGAAAGAAAAAGGGAAAATAAAAGGCAGGGAATATATTGTAAAAACCATTGTTACTTCAGAAATATTAGCTGAAATTGCTGAAAAATATGAGGTACAAATTTACGATGTTTTAACCGGTTTTAAATATATTGCTGATATCATTAAACAAAATGAAGGAAAAAAATTATTTATTGGTGGTGGTGAAGAAAGTTATGGTTACCTGGCCGGAGAATTTGTACGTGATAAAGATGCAGTAATGTCTTGCGCTCTGCTGGCCGAAACAGCTGCCTGGGCAAAAAATAATGGAAAAACACTTTACGAACAATTAATTGATATTTATGTTGAATTCGGTTTTTATAAAGAAAAGCTGATATCAATCGTAAAAAAAGGAAAAGCAGGCGAAGAAGAAATTAAGAAAATGATGGATAATTTCCGAAACAATCCGCCACAAACCATTAATAACTCGAATGTAATGCTCATTCATGATTTTTTAAAACAAAAAACATTCGACCAGCTAAGCCATTTACGCTACGAAATTACATTACCTAAATCAAATGTATTGCAATTTATTTTAAAAGATGGCTCCAAAATATCCATTCGTCCTTCGGGCACCGAACCCAAAATAAAATTCTATTTCAGTGTAAACGAAAAATTAGAAAATAAAGAAGATTTTGAGAAAGTTAAAAAACTGTTAGATAAAAAAATTGATGCAATTATCAAGGAGTTGGGAATTAATGATTAGTGATTTGAAACTTGAACTTTGAAAACCCTGAAAAAATACATATTATGAAATCGTATAGAGAAGAAGTATGGTTTAACACCAACAGAAGAAGAGAGTTAATAAACATTAATCCTGTAGTTGAACAAGCACTTAAAAAAAGTGGAGTAAAAGAAGGTTTGGTACTTGTAAACTCAATGCATATTACCAGCTCAGTTTTTATTAATGATGACGAGGTGGGTTTGCACGAGGATTTTGAAAAATGGCTGGAAAAGTTAGCACCCGAAAAACCATACGACCAGTACAAACACAATTATGCCGAAGACAATGCCGATGCCCACTTGAAACGTACTATTATGGGACGCGAAGTGGTTGTGGCTATTACCGAAGGGAAACTTGATTTTGGGCCGTGGGAGCAAATCTTCTACGGCGAATTTGACGGTAAGCGACGTAAAAGAATTTTGATTAAAATTATTGGAGAATAATTTAGAGCTTGTCTCCCGAATGGCAGGTTTTGAGTTTAAATATCAAAATTTATAAACTTTCAAATTTGTAATCTGTTAATAATACATGGCAGAAAGTCATCACCAAAAAGTGCCCAGTAAAAGAAACCTTTTCATAAGCATTTTATTAAATGCGGGCATTACCCTTGCCGAATTTATTGGTGGGATATTATCCAACAGCCTGGCCCTGATTTCCGATGCTGTGCATAATTTAAGCGATACGCTGGCTATCATTATCAGCTATATTGCCATGATGGCCGGCAATAAAAAATCTAACTTAAAAAAAACATTTGGCTATAAAAGAATCGAAATTCTGGCTGCACTTTTTAATGCTGTTGTATTAGTAGTTATTTCATTATATTTATTTTACGAAGCTTACACACGTTTTGTAAATCCGGAGCCCATTGGGACAAAACTGATGTTTATTGTTGCTACCATTGGGTTGGCAGGAAACTTAATTTCGGTACTTTTATTACACAAAGACTCATCGCATAATTTAAATGTAAAAGCAGCTTATTTACACCTTTTAGGCGATACGCTATCTTCTGTGGGTGTAATTATTGGTTCAGTATTAATTTATTTTTACAACATAACCTGGGTTGATCCTTTGTTAACGGTTATTATTGGCATAATTATTATCAGTGGAACCTTGGGCATTATCAAAGAAACAACGGAGATACTGATGCAGGCCAGCCCTGGGAATTTGGATATTCCTGAAGTAAAAAAACAATTGGAAAATCATCCCGAAATAAAAAATATACACCATATCCATTCATGGAGATTAAGCGATAATATTATTCATTTCCAATGTCATGCCGAATTAATCAAAAACTTAACCATTGAAAAAGCCGATCAGGTTAGAACCGATTTAGAAAATATTTTACATAAAAATTTTGGAATAGACCATATTACGATTCAAATGGAGTCGGACTCATGCCTGGAAAAATCAACCATAAACAAAGGTTTATAAATCATCATCATAAAAAAATTGCTTGTGAAAATTAACCAGGAATAATTTTTCTACCGGGCGGGTAAAAGCAGTATAAAGCCACCTTAGATATTCCTTATTCAACATTTCTTCAGTTAAATAACCATGGTCGATAAAAACACTTTTCCACTGCCCCCCCTGGGCTTTATGACAAGTTATTGCGTATGAAAATTTAACCTGTAAAGCATTGAAAAATTCATCTTTTTTTACGGCCTGGTACTGCTGCTTTTTCGTTTTTAAATGTTGATAATCTTCTAAAACACTATAAAATAATTTTTTATTTTCGTCTGAAGGTAATGCTGCTGAGTTAATATCCAGCGTGTCGAGTATAATTTTACATTCAATCTCCAAATCGCCATAATCGATTAATCGTAAAACGATATCAGCAAAACGAAAACCATAGCGCTCATCATATTTTTTTATTTGAACAATTTCGCCAATATCTCCATTGGCAATAAAATCAACTTTATCATTGCCCTCCATCCAAAAATAATTGTTCTTTACCACCATCAACAAATCACCCACAGCAATCTCCTCTTCGTACCATAAAATCTGATTTCTGATACCCTTATTGAATTGATTAGCCCTTTTATTGGAACGAGTAATAATGATGGTATCTTCAATTCCATATTTATCGTATGAATCCGTAATTATTTCAATTAGCTCATTGCCTGTAATTCGTTGAATATCATCTGTATGATTTAAATCTAACTTTGGAAATTGATAATTTTCGTTTAACATTAAATTACGAATTTTAGTGGCATTTAAAAGAATGCCCGAATCTTCTACCTGTCGTACAACCTCCGATAATTGATGCTCAATCACTTTCAAATGAAAAGATACCAATTGCTTTATATCTAAAGCCGGGCTAATGTCAATACCAACGGGAGGTAATTGAGCAGTATCGCCAACAAGTATGAGTTTACAATTTTTTTGATTATAAACATAGTGGATTAAATCATCGAGTAGCCTGCCCGATCCAAAAATCGAAACATCGGCAGAAGAATTTGAGATCATAGAAGCCTCGTCAACAATAAAAAAAGTTTGAGAATGAAGGTTGGTATCTAACACAAAGGCCCCAAATCCATCTTTGGCAGATTTTTGACGATATATTTTTTTATGTATTGTATATGCATTTTTTTTTGCATATGATGATAAAACTTTTGCCGCCCTCCCAGTAGGAGTCAATAAAACAGATTTAATTTTCAAACTCCGAAAAGCCTTAACCAGTGCACTTATTATTGTTGTTTTTCCTGTCCCTGCAAAGCCTTTTAAAAGAAAAATTAAATTTGGATCATCTGACAAAATAAAGGAAGCTAGTTTGTCAATTAAATCAGCTTGCCCGTTAGTAGGATTCAATATTAACTCATCTAATATTTTATTTTTAATATGATCCTTTAACATTTTAAATAAATAATATTTGTTTTAAAATTTAATTTTTAATTTTTTCTTTTAAATTTGCAGACAAACATATAAAATAAAACCGATCAAAATGAAAAAAGTAATTCAAATCGTATTAGCAATCGCTATTGTTGTTTTAGCATATTTAATTTGGGAAAGTATTCAAACGCCTATTCGCTTTAACAAAGAAAAAGATAAAAGATATGCGGCAACCATCCAGAGGATGAAAGATATCCGCACAGCCCAACTTGCATATAAAGACGAATACGGACGTTTTACTGGTAGTTTTGATACATTAATCAACTTTATTGAAACCGATTCGATGAAAGTTGTTAGAGCTGAAGGTAGTTTATCTGACGAACTATTAGAACAAGGTTGGACAGAGGCTATTGCAGTAAAAGAAGGATTAATTAAAAGGGATACAATAAGAATTGCCATAAAAGATACCCTGTTTACTAAAGATTATTCAGCAAAAAATCTTTGGAAAGTTCCTTATACCGATGGTGATTCAATTGAACTAGCTACGGCAAAAGTTAATGTGTCAAAAACAAAAGTTAATGTCTTTGAGGCAAAAGTACATAATGATGTATTGTTACATGGCTTAGATAAGCAGTTAATCATTAATTTGAATGAAAGAATGATGAATGCCAATAATTTCCCAGGCGTAAAAGTTGGTGACATTAATAAGCCAAACAATAATGCCGGTAACTGGGAATAAGAAAAATAATATATGCAAAACTTTGCTTTTGTTGATGAAACATTAGATATAAATTTAACTCAATCATATCACTTGTCCATTCAGGCTGGCCTGAATGGACTTTCTTTTTGTGTGCTTGACCCTATTAGGAATAAATATATTGTACTGGAACACAATAATTTTAAACCCAATCAAATTTTTGATGACTATTTAACAGAATTAGAAAACTATTTAGATAATCATAAGTTACTTAAACAATCGTTTAAAAAAGTAAAACTAATCTGGCTAACCAGAAAAAATGCACTTATTCCCGATCAATTTTTTGATAAAAATAAATTAAAACCACTTATTGAGTTAACTCACACAATTGACGATCTGGATGAAATTCATTACAAACCTTTAAAATTCAATGATATCGTAAGTGCTTATATTGTTCCTAATCTTATAGCAAACCTTTTTATCAAAAAATTTTCCGGAATTAAATTTTACAATCAACAAATACCATTTATTAATCATATAATACAAGAACACCATTCGGAACAAACAAAAGGTTTTGTGGATATTCAACAAGATTTTTTTGAGTTTGTGCTTTCCCAAAATGGACAAATACAATTCTATAATAACTTTAAAATAACCACTACAACAGAAATGGCTTATTTTATACTATATGCCTTAGAGCAAAATAAACTTGATATAGAAAATACGGATATAATATTAAGTGGGCTAATACAAAAATATTCTGAAAAATATCAAACACTTAACAAATTTATTAAAACCCTTAAGTTCGACCATCGCCCTGATGATTTTACTTATAGTTATACTTTTAACAAAATTCCATATCATACATTCACCAATTTATTTAATTTAATCCATTGCGAATTGTAAGCGGTACATATAAAGGAAGGATCATAAACCCACCCAAAAATTTTAAAGCAAGGCCAACGACGGATTTTGCAAAAGAAAATTTATTTAATATTTTAAATAATCATTTTGATTTTTCAGAATTAAACGTTTTAGATCTTTTTTCAGGCACAGGAAGTATTTCCTATGAATTTGCTTCAAGAGGAAGCCAACGTATAATTTCTATCGAAAAAAATTTCAACCACCAGGCTTTTATCAAAAAAACGATTGATGATTATGGTTTTACCCACATAAAATCAATAAAAACCGATATTTTTAGATACATCAAATCATGCAACGATCAATTCGATATAATCTTTGCTGATCCTCCATATGATTTGAAAGAGCTGGAAATAATCCCTGGTTTTATATTTGATCATAATCTACTCAAAAAAAATGGTTGGTTAATTGTTGAACACGGCGATAAGACAAACTTTTCAAACCAAAAAGGATTTAAAGAACAAAGGAAATATGGAGGCGTAAATTTCAGTATTTTTGAACATTACGAAAAAAAATAAAAAAATGTAATTTTTTTCAAAAATTTTAAGCAAAACTTTTGGTTGATAAAAAATATACGCTATTTTTGCAACGCAATTAAACAAAAGGCATACAAAAGAAAGCCTATAGCTCTCCCAATAGTTATCGGGATGGTTAGAACACATGCCAAAATAAAAAAGTTCTTATTAAAATATGGTCTGGTAGTTCAGTTGGTTAGAATACATGCCTGTCACGCATGGGGTCGCGAGTTCGAGTCTCGTCCAGACCGCTTTTTAAACACTAAAGCCCTTGATTTTCAAGGGCTTTTTTATTTTATTTTTATTTTATACTGCTATTCGTTTTGTGGAATAAATTTAAAATCCAATCCCACGGCTTCAGCCATCATTTGCCCTTCTTCCAACAAATCTTCATCTTCTTCGTGATAAAACCACTTAATAATAATATCAACCCCTTGTTTTTTTATGCGCTTAAATTTTACAAGCAAATCATATAATATTTTTGCGGTTGCCGTATTAAAATAGTCGAATTTAAAATCAATAATCAACTCTTGTACCACTTTTGCTTTTACCTTTTCTTTCTCAAAATTATCCAGAAATTCAAAAACCGGTTGATAAAATTCAAAGGCATTGGCAGGTTTGGATACCTTTAGGAAACTTAAAGTATTATTATCAATATCAAAATTAATTTCTGGAGTAAATGTAGTACCCTCTATCTTTAATGAATTCATGAACTAAATAAATTAAACGTAATTTTTTATACGTAAAAAATAAAGTTTATTTACAAAAATAGAAAGTTTTTTGTGAAGTAAATGATCTTTAACCAAAAAAACGTTACAAACATCCTGCAAGAATAAGAAAAAATTCAAATGAACTATTTACTATTTATGGCTGATTTAAATAGATTAACAAGGACATTTTTATCGTTTTTTATCAATGCAAGTATTAAATTAATAACACTTGTCTTATTAATTCCCAATTCATTTTCAAGCTCTTCTAAAAGTTTATAGTTTGTTCTCGAAAGCCTGAATCCGGTATGAATTTTATGCTGGTTATTTTCCTCCTTCTTAGCTGACATGAGCTCTCACTTTAAAATTAAACACTCCATAACCCGTATCTTTTGCAAACATTGCTACCCTTCCTGTTTGAAAAGATTTGGCATAAAATAATTTTGATTCCACCTTAAAAACCATGCAAAGAGACTGATTAACAAAAACAAAATTTCCCACTTGAACCTCCTGTAGTCTTTTGGGAAAAATACCAAACGATTTTTTTAGCATGTTGTATTCTTCATTAATGGCTTGCATCTTCTCAACTTCACCACCCCTGTCCGGATGATAACGAAGCGATAATTGACGATACTTCGATTTTAAATCAGCTTTTTCTTTTACATCAATAAAATAGGTCATAATCAGGTTGTTTTTTCAAATATACAACAATGTGTTACAATGTAAAACAAATTTATAAAAAATTTTTATAAATATCAAAAAGCCCGGAAAAATTTTCCGGGCTTTTAAAAATCATTTTTTAGGTTTTATCTTGTTTAGGAGGGATTAAATAAGTCCCTGCTACAGCAACAAATAAGGCTACAATAAAGGTAAGTAATCGTGAAGTAACTTTTTCGTCCATCCCTGTTTGAATCCAGATAATGGTAAAAACAAGTCCGGTAATTATTGTAAGCAGTACAGCTCTGCCGTGGTATTTTTTCCAGAATAAGGTTAACAAAATAACCACAGAAAAAGTGCCTCCTATCCCAGCCCAAACATAACTCACTAACGTAAAGATATAATCAGACGGAGCCACATAAGCAATAAACAAGGCAATAATAGCTAACCCTGCAGTTACGATACGATGTCTTAGGAGTTTTTTTGTTTTATTGCCATCTTTTCTTTGCCTTAAAAGATTTTCAGAAAATTCGGTAGCTGAAAGAATTAATAACGAATCGGCCGTAGATATCATAGCAGCAATGGCACCGGTAATTAAAACAGCAGCAATTGCCGGTGGGAAAATTTCCAATAATACTGCGGGCATAACATATTCCCGGTCTGCAAGGCCAGTTGGCCCAAAAATAGCTATTCCAAGCCAACCAATCATTAAAGCACCAATATAAGCAATAACTGTCCAAGCAATACCAACATTCCGAGCCCTTTTAGCCTGTTTTGAACTATTAATTGCCATAAACCGCATACTTAACTGCGGTTGTCCACCCAGATACCCAAAAAACCAACTAAATCCACCAACAATAGCTACTCCTGCAAAAAAACCGGTTAATCCACCTGTCATTGAACTATATTCAGGCCCGGCCAGTTGTAATGCTTCAGTAATATTTGTAGCAAATAATTCGGGATGATTAGAAACATAAATTAAACCAACAATGGGGCCTAATACCAAAGTAGCAATCATCACTACAGCTTGTACAACATCAGTATATACAACACTTCGAAAACCACCATAAATGGTATAAGGGATAATAATTGCAGCGGTAAGCAACATTCCATGTTCCGGTTTTATATCAAACATGGTATGCAACGTTTTTCCACCACCTAAAAATTGAGCGCCCACGTAAAAGAAAAAGAAAAATACAATGGTAAAACTTCCAACAATACGAATCCACTTTCCTATTTCACCATGCCTGCGTGCAATATACTGGGTAAAAGTATCAATTTCGTATTTTTCGGCTTCGTCTCTTAAACGCCAAGCAATTAGTGTCCATGCAGTAATAATCCCTGCAACACAACCTACCGCCGTCCATATTTCCAACAATCCGGTTGCATACGCTGCACCGGGCAATCCAAGCAAAGCCCAGGATGACTCGCCAGTTGCACGTTCGGATAAAGCAGCAACCCAACCCGGTAAATTACGTCCGGCAATAGCAAAATCTGAACTGGTTTTTACTTTTCTACCTTGATAAACTCCCCACAAAATTAAAAGCGAAATATACGTAATCATTACTACTAAAAGTTGTACATTGTATTCCATAGCTTTAATTTTTTTTGATGAACGAGCACTAATATATGAAATTTTTAGATTTTGTATAAAACATAACAATTTGAAATTTTTAATTAATCATTAAAATGTGATATAATAATTCTTAAAATGAAACCTAAAACTTTTTATTATCTTTAGGTTCTGAATTATTTTTCAAACCCTATAAAAATTACCATCATGAAAAAATTTTTACTTCTTATTTTAAGTATTGCAATGTTTGTTGCTTGTGCTCCGAAGCAACAAGAACAGAAAAAAGATGAAAAACAAAACAACGAGGAAATCAATATTATCAACAAGGGAAATGTTGATTTTGATACATTTTTCAAAAACAAAACCATGCGGTTGGATTATTTCCACACTGGAAATTCAGAAACTGAACATTTTGCTGTAGATAAAATCTTATCGGATGGCCAGTGGCATGGTAGCAAAAATGTATTAATTGACGAATTGGAATTAGGCCCTTACTTTTTCGAAGTAATTGATAAAGAAACAAATCAACTATTATATTCACGTGGGTTTGCCAATATTTTTGGTGAATGGCAATTAACCCCCGAAGCAAAAGAAAACTGGGGCACCTTTCATGAAACAATCCGTTTTCCATGGCCATTAAAACCAGTTACAGTAATTGTTAAAAAAAGAGACGCTAACTACGATTTTCAATCCATATGGACAACCGATATTAACCCTGACGCACGCCAGGTAAATCCTGCAGATATAAAACATAGCGAAGAAGTGGTTGCAATCCACGAAAGTGGTAATCCGAATGAAAAACTAGACCTGGTCCTTTTAGGGGATGGTTATACGCAGGAAGAAATGGATAAATTTGTAGCAGATGCCAAACGTGTTTCCGGTTATTTATTAAGTGTTGAGCCTTTCAAATCTCGTAAAAATGATATCAATGTATGGGCTGTAAAAACACCATCACAGGTATCTGGAATTTCACGGCCACATCCGGGTATATATAAACGTACAGCACTGTCAACACATTACAGCAGCTTCGATTCTGAACGCTATGTTTTAAGTTATGATAATAAAACCATCCGTGATGTGTCTTCAGCAGCTCCTTATGAATTTACCTCCATTTTGATAAATGAAAGAACCTATGGTGGCGGAGGAATATATAAATT
>JAXHVS010000110.1:0-4251 GCA_034189025.1 Bacteroidota bacterium | reverse complement strand
TGGACGATAAACAAAAAGCGAATTATTATTACAATAAGGCAAACGAATAATTTAACAGCAGTATAAAGTAGCAATAAGCAGTTTACCTGCCGGAGGCAGGTTGCAATAAGTAGCGGCAGTAGCAGAGAAAGGACAGATATGTTAAACAATTTTACTATTTTACAAGATATCTAGAGGTTTTACAAAACAGTTTTAATCCATTCTTTAAAAATTCTATATTTTTTCCAACTTTTAATGATAAGATGTTAAATTTGTAAGTTATCAAAAATACTTACTAAAATGATATTTCCCGAAAATATAGATTATCAATCAAAACAAGAAATAAAAAAATATCAGGAAGAAAAATTACATAAAATCCTCCAATATGTTAATTATAATTCCAAATTCTACCAGGAGCTTTTTAAAAAACACAATATTGATATATCATCCATTAAAACAATAGAAGATTTACAAAAACTTCCATTCACAGAAAAAGATGATTTGCATAAACGCAACGATGATTTTATATGTGTTGATAAAACTAAAATCGTAGATTATATAACCACCTCGGGCACGTTAGGCGATCCGGTAACCTTTGCCTTAACCAATGCTGATTTGGACCGCCTGGCATATAATGAATGTAAATCATTTAAAATATCAGACGGGAAACCTGAAGATATTTACCAGCTGATGGTAACCCTCGACCGCCGCTTTATGGCCGGACTAGCATATTTTTTAGGAATAAAAAAACTGGGTGCCGGAATGGTGCGTGTAGGAAACGGTATGGTTGAGCTGCAATGGGATACGATTCAGCGAATCAAACCCAATGCGCTGGTTGCTGTACCATCCTTTATCTTAAAATTGATTGAGTATGCCGAAGCCAAAGGTATTGATTATAAAAATTCGAGTATTGAAAAAGCCATTTGTATTGGCGAAGCGTTGCGTAACCCGAACTTTACCCTAAATACTTTAGGTCAGCGAATCAAAGACAAGTGGGATATTAAATTATATTCAACGTATGCATCTACCGAAATGGGCGCTGCTTTTGCCGATTGTGAGCATGGAATTGGAGGCCATCATCACCCTGAATTATTGATTGTTGAATTTATGGATGAAAACAATCATCCGGTAAAAGAGGGTGAACCCGGTGAATTAGTCATTACTACCTTAGATGTAGAAGGAATGCCACTTATCCGGTTTAAAACCGGCGATGTAGTGCAACACTTTTCAGAACCTTGTGCATGCGGACGAAATACCATGCGCTTAGGCCCTGTTATTGGCCGTAAAAAAGAAATGATAAAATATAAAGGTACCACCCTTTATCCTCCGGCATTGTACGATATTTTGAATGAAATGGAATATGTAGAGAACTATGTGGTTGAAGTATCCACCAATCAAATAGGTACTGACGATATTTTAATTCGTGTGGCTACCAACGGGCATACACCGGAAAATTTTGAAAAACTCATTAAAGACCATTTCAGGGCTAAACTAAGAGTAGCACCAACCATCATGTTCCAATCGGGCGAAGAGATTAACAAAATTAAATTTCCCGAGTTAAAACGAAAACCGGTTATTTTTATTGATAAACGAGTGAAGTAAAAATCCAACTATTAAATTTCAATTAATCAATATACTTTTTAAAAACCAGCGTAGCATTGTGTCCGCCAAAAGCAAATGAGTTGCTAAGAGCAACACTTATGTTTTGTTTGCGTGATTTGTTGGGAACGTAGTCTAAATCCATTTCTGGATCGGGATCATCGAGATTTGTGGTGGGCGGAATTACACCAGTATAGATAGATAAAACAGTAACAATTCCTTCAATTGCTCCAGCTGCCCCAATGGTATGCCCAATCATCGATTTTGTAGAAGATATTGGAATATTGTATGCTTTATCGCCAAAAACTTTCTTAATAGCTTGTGTTTCGTATAAATCATTCAGCATGGTTGAGGTACCATGTGCATTAATATAATTTATCTCATTGGGTAAAACTTTTGCATTTTTCAATGCCAGTGCCATTGTATTGGCCATACCTTCACCTTCGGGCTTAGGCGCCATAATATTGTACGACTCGTTGGTAAAAGCATAGTCGGCAAGCTCGGCATAAATTTTAGCATTTCGTTTTTTTGCATGTTGTTCAGATTCTAAAATCATAATTCCGGCACCTTCGCCAATAACGAAACCATCCCGGTTTTTAGAAAATGGGCAACTTGCTTTTTCCGGTGTATCATTTTTTAATGAGATAGCATATAATTCATTAAATCCTTCAATTTCTTCTTTGTTAATGATTGAATCGGCACCACCAACAATCATCAAATCGGCTCGTCCGTTTTTTATCATATCATACCCCAAAGCAATCGCATAAGCCGATGATGAGCAGGCAGATGATGTAGTAAAGTTTGGGCCTTCAATATTATAGCGCATTCCAATCCAGGCAGACATGGAGTTATTCATACGTTTGATAATTAAATTTTTTGAAGTGGTTCCCTTTTCAGTACTAGAGTCACCTGTATTAACCACGCCAATAATAACTCCTGCCCGCAATTTGTCAACAGCATCCAAATCTATTTGGTGTTTTTCAACCGCTTCAACAGCACACACATAACACATTTGCGTTACGCGGGTCATTTGTTTTAAAAGTCGCTTCTTTATAATTGAAGATGATTTTTCAGTAAACTCAGGTGGCAATTCGGCTGCTATTTGTGTTTGATTGGCTGAAGCATCAAATAATGAAATTTTTTTAATTCCGTTTTTTCCTTCTTGAATATTTTTCCAGCTTTCTTCCCAATCAAGGCCTAATGCGGTAAGCATATTAAACCCTGTAACTACAACTTTTTCTGCCATTTATTTGTAATTAATTTTTTAGTGATTCATTGCCAAAAATAATAAAATAATTGGATTTTAAATTATCCTTTCACTATTCCAACTCCAACCCACAAAATTCTTTAATCGCATTTTTATAAATATTATCATTAATGGGTTGATTTAATAAATAGTAATTATAAGTTTCCTGAATTTCTTTTCGCAAAAACGCTAATATGGCAGCATTTGATTTTTTATCGGTTTCATACGCAGAGTCTGTCTCAAGCATCGGCTGATCCAATGCTATTTTTTCATTCAACAGGGCAAGTAAATCATCATACTTTTCAGGATGATTATTCATTAAAGCATAATTCTGAATAGATTGATACATTGTAGATAATCCTACATGATCCATCATCTCAAATAAACCAAAATCCGAAATAATATTTTGTGAGATATGATCAACAACCTTTAATGGAATATTCTGTTCAGTTGCAAAATGAAAAGCTTTAACCTGTATATCCAACAAAAACCGATTCAGTAAAAAAGCATTTTGTTCATGCTGAATTACATATTTTTTATTTATGGATGTTAAAAAATCCTTTAGCCTCTGAGCCCTGTCAAAGTCATAATTGTCAGGCAAAATAAGCTCAACAATATTTTTAAATACAACAGGATAAAAAAAATGCATTCCGGCCACCGGAAAATATGTTGATAAATGAGAAGGCAAGATAGATGAAGAATTGGAAACGACAATGCAGTTGGTTTGAATAATTGTTTTTAGCTCCAAGAATGTATGTAATTTAGCATCTGTATCCTCGATAATGGTTTCAATAATTAAATCACAATCCGATAAATCGCTTAAATGACGGGTTATTTGATTTTTCGATTTTTGTTCAAATTGTTCCTGTATGATTATGTTATGTTTTAACTGCCGCGAAAGTTTTTTCAAATATGATTTTTCTAACTTTTCTTTTTTCTCATTATTACGGACAAACCAAACCTTTTGAAAATCAAAATCATTCAGGTAATTAAAAATCTCCTGTCCCATTTTTCCGCTGCCAATAATCCCAATTTTCTGTATCATCACTTATTGAATATTACCTAAAAATAAAAAAATACTAATCATTAATAATAAAAAAGCTGTCCTGATTAAAAGAACAGCCTTTTAAAATATTTTGTATATTCCTATGAGCATCTTTTTTAAAAAAATCCAAATTTTACAGAAGCGTTAATAACAAAATCAGACAGGTCTTCATCAGAAACCACAGCTCCTAATCCATTATTATCCAGACTGGTTCCCTGAACCAAACGGTATGAAGCACCCAAATTAAATCTAAAATGTTTAAATAAATTTAATTCAAGATTTATTCCCGGCTCAAGGATAAATGCGGCAGTACTTTCGTATTCATAAAACTCATCCCAAAAATCGCCTGTTCCTTCATAAAAAACAAAACCACCAGCGCCTA
>JAXHVS010000011.1:0-31713 GCA_034189025.1 Bacteroidota bacterium | reverse complement strand
TGAAAGCTGATAAATTTCCAACTTCTGAAAACTAAAATACAACATATAAACTACGTTAAACTATATTTTAACTACATATAAACAAATTGCAAGTTATCATTAAATACGTGGTAGAACCAAATATTATTTCTTAATCATAGATAGATATTGAAGATAAATATATTTTTGTAATGTAATTTCAAATTTTTAATATTTGCTAAATGAAAAATTACTTTCTTTTTTCCTTATTACTTTTATTTTTTTCTTGTCAATCAGCTAAAGAAAAGGACACTGAAGAAAAATCACAAACTCATTTTGTTGATGTAAAATATGCGCAAGGATTTTCTATAGAATATCACGAACAATTCAAATTGCTTACTATTCATAACCCCTGGCAGGGAGCTGAAGATATTCAATATCAGTATGCTCTAGTGGCTGATGAGCAAGAAGATTTGAAGATGCCTACTGAAATAAAAAAAATTGTTATTCCACTTAAAAAAGTAGTATGTTTATCCACTTCACATATTGCTTTTCTTGAAATTTTAAATGAAACAGAATCTATTATCGGAGTTTCAGGAACAAAATTTGTTAATAATCAGAAACTTCAAGAAAAGATTTCCCAAAATGAAATCGTAGATGTAGGATATGAAAATCATTTAAATTATGAGCTTATTGCAGGCATAAATCCGGATTTGGTAATAACTTATGGTGTTGGAAGTGAGGTTTCTAGTTATAATCAAAAATTAAATGATTTAGGTATTGAAACCATGATTATTCCTGAATATCTGGAAACTCATCCACTAGGGAAATTAGAATGGATAAAATTTATTGCTGCGTTATATGATAAGGAGAATAAAGCAGAGACATATTTTCAAATGGTTGAAAATGAATATAATCTTTTAGTAGATATTGTTTCATCAATAGAAAGAGAGCCAACGGTTTTATTTGGTTTGCCCTGGAAAGATACCTGGTATGTTCCGGGGGGAAATTCTTTTCTTGCAAAAATGGTTGATGATGCAGGAGGTGAATATATATGGCGACAGAATAATTCACGTGAAAGTATTCCACTTGATATCGAACATGTATTTGTTGAAGCAAATAATGCGGATGTTTGGTTAAATACAGGAACCGTTAAGCATAAACATGAAATTGTAAAAATAGATGATCGTTTTAAGGATTTTAATCCCTATAAAAACAGCCGGATTTATAATAATAATCAACAGGAAAATGAATGGGGTGGTAATGATTATTGGGAAAAAGGAACCGTTGAACCAAATATTATATTAAAAGATCTAATAAAAATATTTCATCCTGAGTTGCTTCCTAATCATACGCTGGTTTATTATCGATCTATTAACTAACAAAGTTGGAAATTCCATAAATTTGCATTTCTTTTGATTGTCAAATTTAATCAACCAAAAATATTGGATTATAAAAGCAGAAATATCATCTTGTGGATTATTTTAAGCTTATTGCTTGTTCTATTGTTTATTGCCGATATATTTACCGGATCGGTAAATATACCTGTGGATGAAGTATGGCGAATTATTACCGGTCAAACAACCAATCATCCGGAATATTTAACCATTATCTACCGGTTTCGTTTCCCTAAAGCTTTAACAGCCTTGTTTGCCGGATTTGCATTATCGGTTAGCGGATTACAGATGCAAACCGTTTTTAAAAATCCACTGGCCGGCCCTTATGTTTTAGGAATAAGTGCTGGTGCAAGTTTGGGTGTTGCTATCGTAATTATGGGGATTTCATCTTTTGCTGTGGTAAGCTCGTTAGGAGTTATAGGAAATTGGGTTGTTGTTATTGCGGCATGGATCGGATCCGGATTAATACTTTTTCTGATTTTAATGGTTTCGGTAAGGGTTAAGGATATTATGGCCATTCTGATTTTGGGAATTATGTTTGGTAGTGCTACAACAGCTATTGTTAATATTTTGCAATATTTTAGCAATGAATCGATGCTCAAAGCTTTTGTGGTTTGGACAATGGGTAGTTTGGGAGGTGTGTCTATTTCGCAGCTTAAAGTTTTAATTCCGGGAATATTTTTGGGTTTAATCATTTCATTTTTATCTGTAAAAATATTAAATGCTATGCTTGTGGGAGAGAACTACGCCAAAAGTATGGGTTTAAATGTGGGTTTATCCCGATTTTTAATATTTTTCAGTACCAGTTTACTGGCTGGCAGTATAACTGCTTTTTGCGGGCCTATAGGATTTATAGGTATTGCCGTGCCGCATATTGCACGAATGATTTTCAAAACCGCAAATCATCAGATATTGCTTCCGGGAACGTTAATCTTAGGTGGAATAATTTTGCTTTTTAGCGATATTATTTCTCAAATCCCGGGTAAAGAAAATACGGTTCCCATTAATTCAATTACTGCATTGGTTGGTATTCCTATCGTAATATGGATTATTATTCGTAATAAAAAGTTATCAAATTTAGGATAATTTATGGCCAAAGATAATAGCATATTAACATTACATAAGGTTGCCATAGGTTATCCTAAAGCCAAAAAAGGAAATCACATTCTTTTTGATAATATCAATCTTTCAGGACGCAAAGGGGAACTCATTGCCCTGATAGGTAAAAATGGAATTGGTAAAAGTACTTTACTTAGAAATATTGCTGGTTTACAAAATGTTTTGAAAGGAGAAATTTTATTTCTGAATAAAAAAATACAATCTTTTAAGAGAAATGAGTTTGCCCGGCTGGTAAGTTTTGTGTCTACTGAAATTGTAAATGTAAGTAACTTAAAAGTTTTTGATTTGGTTTCATTGGGGCGGTTCCCGCATACCAGCTGGTTTGGAAAATTAAAAGAAAAAGATATTCGGCAATCGCTAAATGCTTTGGAAATGGTTGGGATGAAATCATTTATCCATAAAAATGTAAATGAAATAAGCGATGGTGAACGCCAACGGGTCATGATTGCCCGCACACTTGCTCAGGATACCAAAGTCATTGTTTTAGATGAGCCTACTGCTTTTCTTGATTTGCCCAATAAATATGAGATTGTACACCTGCTTAATCATTTATCCAAAAATGAAAATAAAACCGTCCTTTTTTCTACCCACAATTTAAATATTGCCATACAGGAAGCCGATAAAATCTGGCTGATGTTGGATGAAGAGATCATTCAAGGTGCTCCCGAGGATTTGATTTTAAGCGATACGCTGAATAGGATTTTTAAAAACTCAAACCTGAATTTTGATAAGCTAAAAGGTGATTTCAGCATCAAGCGCAAACATTCCAAAAAAATTGGGCTTATTGGAGACGGGTTGCCTTATAACTGGACACGAAAAGCCCTGGAAAGATTGAATTATGCTGTTGATAAAGGGAATACTTCCATCGGCCATATCGTAGTTAATCAGGTGAAAAATGAGCTGAACTGGAATTTTAAAAGTGAAAATGGTACCTTTGTTTTTAAATCTATTGATGAATTATCCTTATTTTTAAAAACACAAACTAAATAACATTCGCTATGCAAGGATTAAAAAAAGTTACTTCGTACATTCTTATTACTTTTATTTTGTTAATAACAGTAATCTCTATCTTAGGCATTTGGGAAGTTATTTCGCTCGAAGATGTTATGCGTAAAATATTTACTTCGCTGTTTGTTATCTTTGTGTCTTCGGTGATTGTACTTTTTATTTTTTCGGTATTGATAAAGGATTCGGATAAAGACTAAAAAAAGGCCGTTTTGAACGGCCTTTGTAGTTTTAGTTTTCTTTTTCCAACTCCATTTCGATGATTTTTCGAACCGATTCGTGGCTAATTCTTTTGGCTATAATTTTCTTGTCTTTATCGACTAGATAAATTGTTGGAGTACTGTAAATATTGTAAAAAAACCTAAAATTAGAGATATTATTGGGATCCCACACATTAATCCAGTTCAATTGATTATCATTTAAATATTCAAGCCAATCATCTTTATCTCTTTGTGTATAAACAGCAAAAACTTCGAGCTCGCTACGGTCAAAATCCTCATAAATTTCTTTGATTTTAGGGGTTACTTTCTTGCAATGCCCGCAATCAGGCTCAAAAAAATATAGGATAGTAAATTTTGCATCTATATCATATAACGAAGCATATTCACCAGTACTTGTTTCCATTCTTAAATTCTGAGCTCTATTTCCTATCAGGTTAAAACGCAGTTTTGCTACTTGCTCCTTAATTCGTTGGAGCGTGGTTTCATCAAGCCAGTCCACTTTATCCGTTAAATAATAGTTATCAGTAACATGTACAAAAACCTTATCCATTCCCATGATATTGCTTCGCTGGAATGTGTTTATAAAATAACGCATAAGGTATTGAAACACTTCTTCATTTTCTTCAGCTTGTGCAGCAACAATATCAATATACTGATTGATGGTATCCGGGTCCTGAATTAAAATCTTGGTAAAAAAAGTGTGAAGTTTATTATGGAAAACCGGAGTGTATAAATATCGTTCATCCTTAAAATCAATATGATCAAAATAGTGTTGACGATTATAATTATATGAATGGAACCAACGAACAGAATCGGGGTTATTTGTTCCTTCGGGTATTTCAATCTCAGGAATTTCGGGATTTTTTACCACATTAATAATCACCGAAAACATGCTCCCTTCATAGGTCTGAGCAAATTTATTAATCTTATTTTTAACCGTACGGCTCATTTGCTCTAGTTCCTTACGGATCAATTCTACCGAATCAGAGGAACGATCTAACTCTTTTAGTTTAGACTGAAGCTCCGAAGATTTTTTGTTATTGCTCATCATAAACTCCTGATATTCTTTGAATGCTTCATTTTCTTTTGACCCGCTAATTTTCATGTTTTTCACCAAATCATCGGACGTGGTTTCAATGGCAAATTGTTGGTCATCGCCAATGAGTAAATCGAAATAATTTTTGGAGGGCAATACGACAATATAAACGCCTTGAGGAAGCAACGTATCAGCCTTAAACTTCCCTTTTCCTTTATTATCTAATCTAACAGTATCTTTTACATACGTTTTATCTCCGTAATAATATCCTAAATAAATTTCTGCATCTGGCTGGTCACTTATGTTAACTTTTATTTCATAACCTTGTGCAAATATTAAAGAAGCACTACTGATGAATAAAAGGAAGAAAAGCGTTTTTAAACTAGTTTTCATTGGTTGATAATATTTAAAAGTTTTTATAGTAAAATTTTAATCCAACAAAGTTATTAATTTTTGTACATTAAGGTTATTATTAACATTTTTTAACAGGGAATGCTTCCGATTGTTCAGCAAATCTTCGGTAAATGATTGCTTCATCAGGTGCTTAATTTCAGTAACAAACTGTTGGGGAGTATTGGCTATATGAACCATGGGTTCCAGTGGTGTATTTTTTACCATTGGTGTATTTGCAAGGCAAAATCGGCCACCGAATAGAGCATTAATGAGTTTTAGTTTTATCCCTGTATCCTGAAAAGTAATTAATAAATGAATATGTGCATTACGGATTAGCTCCTTCATCTTTTCTGCCGAAGGATTAATAATTAGTTGAGTATTTTTTTGTTTTTTTATCTTATTAATAAGCCTTTGTGGTGGATTTTTCCCTGCAAATACAAACGAATAATTAACTTTTGGACAAATATTTTTTAAAATATATATTGCAGCATTAATGTTTTCGTTAACCGATAAATTACCATGAAATAAAATGTAATTTCCTTTTCCGGATTTAGCCACAACATGCTCGTTTGCATGAAAGGCAGGAAGATAGATTGTATTAGAATTTAATGATTGAAAATATAGATAATCGTTTGGAGAGATGGCTGCTATAAAACAGTCCTTAATAACCTGTTTTTTTTCATATTTTTTAAGCTTTATTGATTCCACAAAATAATAAAACCAACGAAAAAAATTAGTTTCTTTTTTTGATAAGGCACGATAATATTTGTATTCAATATTATGTGTTCGTAAAAATACCTTACGGTTATATTTTAAAAGTTTTGATAGATAAAAACTTGAATGTATACCTTCGAGTAATACCGGATGAGAATCTTTTAAAAGATTAATTAATAAAGCGCTGGACGTTCTTGATTTTACTATAAATGGCTTAAGTGAAAAAAAATCTAATATGGATTTATTTCTGGGATAATAGTAAACTTTCTTGCAAAATTTTAGTAATTCATCATTTATTGAACGCTCATACTCAAAACAGTGCAGAATAATTTCAACATCGTTTTCCCATAATGCTTTAATTTTATAAAATACATCAATAACTCCTCCATAATCAGGAGGATATGGTATAGCAAACGATACAATATGGATTTTATAATTATTCATTAAGCATTTAAAACTTCAAAGTAATTAAAATATTCTGAAGTATACGCATCAAGATTGATTCTTTTACGTCATTTTATAGAATTAAAACATCTGTCAAATTTATTATTTGCCACTAATCAGATAAGTATAGGTTCTTATTTTATTAAAATTTTCCTGCCTTCATATTTCGAGTTTTCTAAATGAAGGTTTATAGACTGAACTTTTTCAGTCCACTTTTTGTTTATTGATTGCAAAAAAATGTTTAACGTAAATTTAATATTATTTTTATTTAGATTATTTCTAAATAATAAAAAAATGATTATATTTGCATCGAAAATTAATGGTTTTCTTAATTAAAAAATGGAGGTTTACTATGAAAAATAAATATTTCAAAATTACAAAAACAATTACTTTAGCTATTCTGTTAACCGGAATTGTAAATGTATCTGATGCAGCTGATTTTAAAAATCAAAACCTTAATAACATTTGTTTAGAATGTTTTGAAGTAGATGTAGAGCAGGATACAGAAATGAGAGAGAAGTCTTCACAATTGGAAGACTGGATGACCAATGATGAATTCTGGAAGATAGAAAATACAACAGATAATTTTATTTTAGAATTAGAAGTTGATCCTAAAGATGAGTATTCAGCTTTAGAAGAATGGATGATTGATGATGACTTTTGGATTTACGAAGAAAACAATGATGAAATTGAACCATGGATGATAGATCCAAATTTTTGGCAAATTTGATTTGGCCGTGTTAGTTTAGTTAGTGATGAAAAGCGTCTTTTTTAAGGCGCTTTTCTTTTACGTTTTTTTAATTTGCTAAATGATTATTTTGGAATTATCTTTGTCCGCCGAAATTTATTGGAGATTTAGTTATTTTTTGTTTAAACATTATGGATATCGAAAAAACACTCAAAGATAAGGTTATTGCTGCGGTTCAAAAGATATATGGAGAGAAACCCGAAGAAAAAACGATTCAGATACAACGTACACGAAAAGATTTTGATGGAGATTTTACATTGGTAGTATTTCCTCTTTTACGAATTTCTAAAAAACCTCCTGAACAAACTGCCAATGAGATTGGCGAATATCTTAAAAACGAAGTTGAAGAAATAAATGAATACAATGTGATAAAAGGGTTTTTAAATTTATCGTTTCAAGATGATTTCTGGATTTCATTTTTAAATTCTACAGTAACCGATAAAGACTTTGGAAAAAGAAAAAACCCAAACCCACAAAAAATTTTAATTGAATATTCTTCACCCAATACAAATAAACCATTACACCTGGGGCACATACGAAATAATTTATTGGGCTACTCTGTGGCTAACATTTTAGAAACTCAAGGCCACGAGGTGGTAAAAGTAAATCTGGTAAACGATCGGGGTATTCATATCTGTAAATCGATGTTAGCCTGGCAAAAATGGGGCCATCATATTGATCCTGAAAAAGCGGGTAAAAAAGTTGATCATCTGGTGGGTGATTTTTACGTAAAATTTGATCAGGAATATAAAAAAGAAGTTAATGCACTTGTTAAAAAGGGGATGAGTGAAGAAGACGCAAAGAAAAATGCTCCTTTAATACAGGATGCTCAGGAAATGCTTCGTAAATGGGAAGCTCGTGACCCGGAAGTTATTTCATTGTGGAAAGAAATGAATCGCTGGGTTTTAGATGGTTTTGATATAACCTATAAAAATCTTGGCGTTGATTTTGATAAAGTGTATTTCGAATCGGATACTTACAAGTTAGGAAAGGAGTTGGTATTACAAGGATTGGAAAAAGGTGTGTTTTTTAAAAAAGATGATGGCTCGGTGTGGGCTGATCTATCTGACGAAGGATTAGACGAAAAATTATTACTCCGTTCAGATGGAACATCGGTTTACATGACCCAGGATTTGGGCACGGCACATCAACGTTATACCGATTTTAATGCCGATGACCTGATTTATGTTGTAGGGAATGAGCAAAATTATCATTTCCAGGTTTTGCGAATATTATTAAGTAAGCTGGGCTTTTCTTGGGCTGAGCATATTCACCATCTTTCGTATGGAATGGTAGAATTACCCGAAGGTAAAATGAAATCACGCGAAGGAACGGTTGTGGATGCCGATAATTTGATGGAAGAAATGATAGACACAGCAGCAGCCATGTCTAAAGAGCTTGGTAAACTGGATGGATTTGAGAAAGAAGAAAAAAATAATATTATTAGAACCATTGGCTTAGGAGCACTTAAATATTTTATCCTTAAAGTTGACCCAAAAAAGAATATGACTTTTAATCCAAAAGAATCTATCGATTTCAATGGAAATACAGGGCCATTTATTCAATATAGCTATACACGAATTCAGTCATTAATTAAGAAAGCAAAAGATAAAGGAATATCAGTACCTGAAAACGTTGATCAAAAAGTTAAAATATCTCCAAAAGAATTACAGCTTATTAAATTAATACATCAATATCCGGAGATTTTAACCGAAGCGGCTGCAAATTTTAGCCCTGCTGTTATTGCAAATTATGTTTACGATTTAGCGAAGGAGTATAATCAGTTTTATCACGACCATCCTATTCTTAGCGAAGAAAAAGCAGCTATTTCACAATTCAGGCTATTGTTGTCAAAACAGGTAGGCATAATTATAAATTCAGGGATGAAATTATTAGGGATTGATGTTCCGGAAAGAATGTAGTTTATTTTAAAATTTTAGGCTTAAAATTATACTTTTGCAAAAGGAAAAAAATAGATATTATGTTTGAAAATTTATCGGACAGGCTCGAGAAGTCATTTAAAATATTAAAGGGGCAGGGGCGAATTTCGGAAATAAATGTAGCCGAAACACTTAAAGATGTTCGCAGGGCATTATTGGATGCTGACGTGAACTATAAGATAGCCAAAAATTTTACCGATACGGTAAAAAAGAAAGCATTGGGCCAGGATGTAATAAATGCTGTAAAACCCGGCCAGATGATGGTGAAAATTGTACACGATGAGCTTGCTGAGCTCATGGGTGGGCAGGCTATCGACATTAATTTAAAAGGAAATCCTACCGTTATATTGATTGCGGGTTTACAGGGTTCTGGTAAAACAACCTTTTCGGGCAAACTAGCCAGTTATTTAAAATCTAAAAAACAGAAATCACCTTTACTGGTTGCTTGCGATGTTTATCGTCCTGCTGCCATTGACCAGTTAAAAGTATTAGGCGAACAAATTAACGTTCCTGTGTATACTGAAGAGGATAAAAAAGATCCGGTAAAGATTGCTACAAATGCCATTAAAAAGGCTAAAAAAGATGGTAATAACCTGGTGATTATTGATACCGCCGGCCGGTTGGCTATTGATGAACAGATGATGAACGAAATTGCAGCGATCAAAAAAGCAATTGATCCGCACGAAACATTATTTGTAGTAGATGCCATGACTGGCCAGGATGCGGTAAATACAGCCAAAGAATTTAACGACCGGTTAGATTATGAAGGTGTGGTTCTTACCAAACTGGATGGTGATACACGAGGTGGTGCAGCTTTATCTATCCGCTCAGTGGTGAATAAACCCATAAAATTTATTGGTACGGGTGAAAAAATGGATGCAATAGATGTATTTCACCCCGAACGAATGGCCGACCGTATTTTGGGAATGGGTGATATTGTTTCACTGGTTGAAAAAGCTCAGGAACAATACGATCAAGATGAAGCACGGAAACTTAGTAAAAAGATTGCCAAAAATCAATTCGATTTTAATGATTTCCTTTCCCAAATAGGGCAGATAAAGAAAATGGGGAACATAAAGGATTTAGCTGCGATGATTCCCGGAATGGGCAAGATGCTTAAAAAAATTGATATTGATGATGATGCTTTCAAAGGGATTGAAGCTATTATTCAATCTATGACACCCGAAGAGCGTGAAAACCCTAAACTCATTAATGGTAGCCGAAGAAAACGAATTGCTGCAGGTAGTGGGAATGATATACAGGAAGTAAATCGATTAATTAAACAATTCGATGAAACAAAAAAGATGATGAAAATGATGAAGAATGGAAAAGGAATGGCTGGTTTAATGAACAAAATGCCTGGAATGAGGTAATATATTTAATTAAATTAAAATCTTAAATAGTTTATCATCATGGAACTAATCGATGGAAAAAAAATATCTTCTCAAATAAAAGAAGAGATTGCCCAGGAGGTAGAAAAAATTAAAGAAAATGAAGGTAAAATACCTCATTTAGCAGCAATAATTGTAGGGCACGATGGTGCCAGCGAAACCTATGTTGGACATAAAGAAAAAGCATGCCAGCAGGTTGGTTTTAATTCAACTGTTGTACGGTTTGAAGAAGATATTGCCGAAGATACTTTGTTGCGTAAGGTAGATGAGCTAAATAAGAATACTGATATTGACGGTATAATTGTTCAGCTACCTTTGCCCAAACATATTTCAGAACAAAAAATTATTGAAGCCATTGACCCACGAAAAGATGTGGATGGTTTTCATCCAATAAATATTGGACGAATGGTAATTGGCTTACCATCGTATGTGTCTGCTACACCTGCAGGAATTATAGAACTCATAAAAAGATACAATATCGAAACTTCCGGTAAAGACGTGGTTGTGATTGGTCGAAGTAATATTGTTGGTAAACCAATTAGTATTTTACTAAGTCAAAAATCTGAATTTGGAAATGCAACAGTAACTCTGACGCATAGCCGAACAAAAAATTTAAATGAAATCGTTTCAAGAGCTGATATTGTAATTGTTGCTTTAGGAAAGGCTGAATTTTTAACAGCTGACATGGTTAAAGAAGGTGCTGTTATTATTGATGTGGGTATTACCCGCGTAAAATCAGATAAAACCAAATCAGGTTGGAAATTGTGGGGAGATGTAAAATTTGACCAAGTATCTAAGAAAGCTTCTTATATTACTCCCGTTCCGGGTGGAGTAGGGCCCATGACCATTGTTTCGTTACTTCAAAACACTTTAAAATCGGCGAAAGGAGAAATTTATTCGAGAATATAAAAAATACGATTTGTGTCTTGTTGTGTCTAAAGGGCTATCAGCCCTTTTTTTACTTCACATTCACAGGAATTGTACTTAATAACTGGATATCCTTTGTATCTGAATAATCATACTGATATAATCCGTCATCGCCAATAAGCATTAAAACATCATTAAAAGGAATCGCATCATAGGCTTGAATATCCCTAAATTGAGCGATAAGGTTATCTGTAATGTGTAATTTATCAGTAACATCATAAATCTTAAGTCCTGAGCTTCCATCGCAAACAAATAAAATAGAATCATCTATCCCTAATCCATAGGGCTCATCCATTGCATAGGATTTCAGGTGAATAGGTTTAATGATATCAGAAATATCGATTACATCAAGACGGTCTTCTATAGCACCGCATAAATTTCCCGAACGCAGTGTAACGTAAGCATAATCTCCTTCTACAACAACGGGATCACAGCTTGTTGCATGCCAGTAGTCGGAAATAAATTCCGGATATAAGGGTTTGGAAATATCATAAATCATCATTCCGTTTTGTGAACCAATAAATAAATAATCGCCGTAGGGAAATAATGTTTCAATAGCCCATCCAGTGTAAATGGTATTCGATAAGAGGATATTGTTATCATTTTCTATATCAAATAATTTTAAAGCATAATTATCAATGATAAAAAGGGTATTGTTTTTTATGGCAAACCTTGCCATTGAGCCACCCACACCAAGCGAAGAATTATTGGCAGAATAGCCTGCATTTCCTGATGAATAGGTGTTAACCATAAATTCTGTTCCATCTATCCAGGGAAACGCAGGATAGGTCTTTTGCTCAACCTCTTTTGTAATTTTTTTTAATTCCCAGTCAACTACTATTCCTTTGCTATAGTCTATTTCATCAATACGATAATTATCATCATACGGTGGAAGTATATAAGGGAAAATATCTTTTTTTCGGCCAACAACTGTTATGTTTTTGGGGTCTGATATATCTAAAGAAATCAAATCTACATAACTATCTGCAAATAGAATATCGTTTTTTATGGCGATATCAACATTTCCGGGTATGGAAATAAATGATAGTTCCCTAGGTGATGAAGGATTGGAATTGTCAATTACATGTATTCCTTTTAAATATTCGTTTATGAAAAGTAAATTATTGTAGAAATATATTTTTCCGGGGTTTTGGATGTCTTGAGGTGGTTCAGCTTTTATCGCATTTCTAAAATCCTCGTAAGATAAATAAATGGGAACATTCGCTACATAGGTTTCAATAATTTGATCGTTACAGCGTATAAATAATATATTTAGCAAAAAAAATAAAAGAATTAACTTTATTGGTCTAGGTTTCACGGGAGATATTTTTAAATCCATTTTTTATAATGATGTTTTGATAATTAAAATGGTTGCGTTTTATCTATTTTTCATATTTTCTTAGAAATAAAAAAATGACTGCCTTTTATAAGACAGCCATTCAACTATTTTTATTAAAAAAATTACATTCTTAATTTTTTAATATTTTCTTTCATACTTTCAATATCAGCCTGCCAGTCTTCAATTTCTTGTTCGTGTTCTAATTCTTCATCTAAAATAGTTATTGCCATCTGATATGTAGTATGGTCTTTACCATGAGTAAAATCGGCAATTTCTTTATAACGTTTGATGGCACATCTTTCACCATCCAGGTTTTGTTCCAGAATTTTTTCTACATAAGGATCCTCTGGAGCGAGATATTTACATTTGCTATATTTCATCCAATCGTTTGGACTTAAAAGAGGGGTTCCTCCTAATTGATCAATTCGATCAGCTACCATTACAGCATGATTAAGCTCCTGGTCGGCATGTACTTGTAGTTCTTGTTCAATATCGGTACGCATTGGGCCTTCAATTACACGGCTGCCAATCCAGTATTGATAATAGGCTAACCATTCTTCGGCTAATGCTTCATTTAACATTTGTATTAGTTTCTTTACATCAAGATCTAAAATTTCAACTCCATGTTTTCCCATAATATAAATTTTTAGTTACAAATTTGTATTCTTTAATTTTTCAAATTATTTAATAAGTACTCAAATATATTATTTTTCATTGAGAGAATCAATTTTAGCTTTATAAATTTTATTTTTTGTAATCTTGTAAATGATTTGTCTATAACGCAACCCTGTTTTTATTTTAACCATCTGGAATTATATATATAGCTTATTATAAACTAAATTATGTTATTATATGAAGTTTTTTCAAACACTTTCCCGAATTATTTTGCTCATCGGGTTTATGATTACCTTTTTTGCTGTTCAAAATATTACAGCACAGGAAAATAAACAACAAGATGTTGTTTATTTAAAAAATGGTACTGTACTACATGGTATAATTGTAGAGACTGAAGCAAACGAAACGATTACATTAATTAGCAACTGTGGAGATAAATGGGTTATTAATCAATCGGAAATTGAAGAAATTAAAAAAGAGGACATTTTAAGTAATCCCTACCTTTTACCTTTATCTTCACAATTAATTGATTATAAAACCGAAGGTTTTTATTCGAAATTAAATGTTGGTTTTTTATTTTCCGGAAATATTGATACTCCTTTTCCGCCGTTGAGTTTAATATTATTAGGTGGATACGATTTTAAAAATAAATTTTCAGTGGGTGGCGGGGTTGGTTTGGATTTATTAAATGAGGCTTATATGCCCGTAGTAGCCGATTTAAAATATAATTTTACATCCGGGAAAATAAATCATTATATTTATTTTCAAGGAGGATATACTGTTCCATTGGAAACGCCGGATCCTTATGATTATGATTATTATTCCTATTATCACTCGGATATTTCTTCAGATGGGGGATATTTAATCAATCCAGGCCTTGGTTTAAAACTTTTTATTAATGAAAAAAATGCTTTTTCGTTTGGTATTGGTTATAAATATATCCATATAAATCATAGCTATAAGGAACAAAACGGACAAACCATTGAACGAATAATTAAATATAACAGGGTAGTATTAAGTTTTGGATATCATTTTATGTAAAAGGCTGTTTTTTCTAGTATCAAAAAAATGAAGTACCTTGTGAATAAATAGAAACTAATTTTTGATAACTTATAAACTTGTTGAGAGAAGATTTATTATTTTTCAAGAAAATTCAACAAAAAAATATTTTTTTTATGGTTTACAGGAAACATATAATAATATTGGTGTTTATATTAATTGTTACACTTTTTTTTAGTTGTAAAAGAAAAGATAAAGTAATTCTTAATCAAGCGGCCTGGTCGTCAAAAGATCCTATTGCTATTCCCTTTGTACAACGAAACAATCAAAAAAGTGCAGAGAACCTGGTTTTTAATCCTTCCTTTGAAATAGGAAAAATATATTACGAAAAAAACAATATAAAATCTTTTGACGTTACCGGTTGGAAAAAGATAGGCGAGAATGTTCATTGGGTTGATACTGAAATAAATTCTTATGCTGATGATGAAGTTTTTGATGGGACACATGCTATAAAAATTTTCAGATCAAAAACTGACGAAACAGAAGACTTAGGTGTTGGAATTATAAGCGATTACATTAAAGTTATACCAGGCAATTATTCGTTAAGTTTGTATTTAAAGCTTGAAAATATTTGTCCGAACAGAGCACGCTTAGGAACTAAATTGCATGATGCCGTTAATATCCGATTACAATTTTTTGATAAAAATAAAATAGAAATTTCAAGCGATGAATATGACCCGTTTCGACATACCAAAATCGATAATGCTTTTAAATCTTTAAATCTTACCAATTACTGGAACATTAGTCAGTTTGGTTGGGGAAAAGTAAACGCTCAATCGGCTAAATACCCTTTTTTAAATGGAGATATTCCTGATGAGACAAGGTATGTGAAAATTTTTATAGGTTTAAAAGGAACAGGAACTATGTGGGTGGATAAAGTGAATTTTAACTATACCAAGCAGAATTTTACATTTCTTGAAAGAATGAAACCTTATTTTGATTCTTCATTTACAGCTTATGAGCTTTTATTACCACAACCTCAGTATATTAAAAAACTTGAACCCTCTATTTTTTATTCAAATAAAAGATTTCCTATCATTCTTATTCCCAATAAGCCTCAGGAAAAAACGCTATTAGCTGCCCAAAAAATTAAAGATGTTTTCGACGATATTTTTTCTCATTCATTGGAAAGCTACTCTTCAAATAATGTTAAAATTCTAACACATATCAACCATCTTGAAATTAATGAAAAAAATAATTTTATTGTTTCTATAGGAAATACATCTGTTTTTAATACCTATCGGAATTTGCTTCCAGATTCTTTAATTAAAGATAAAGAACAAGGATATTTTATTAATCAGTTGAATGAGGCACCAAACATTGTGTTTCTTTGGGGAAACGACGATGAAGGAAATTACAATGCAGCCCTTACCTTTAACCAGTTATTAGATGAAAAAGAATTTTTATATTACAGTGCTGATATAATTGACTATCCTGATTTTGTACAACGAGGGTTTTTATTACACGAATATAGTGGCACTCTTGATCAGATGGAAAAAAATATACAGTATTTTTCCGATCATAAGTTGAATCATGCATATTTTGAGGTTTATGATGACAATTCAAACTATTATCCTTTCCAAAATATTTCCACCCAATTTTTTATAGGAAAAACCAGTGCAATGATTGATTTACTTAAATTTAATTATACTAATCATCCAGATATCGATTATTCATCACAACAAAATGATTTTCGACAAAAAACAACATTCATTGCAAATAAAATTTCTGCGTTAACTCATCCTGGACTGGAAAATATTTTAATAAAAGGAGATTATTTCCAGTCTTATAATTCATCAAATCCTGAATGGATAAAATTTTATACTAACGAAGATATTTCTATAAACCTACAAAAATATCATATTGATTTATTGAATAAGCTAACGAAAACCTTGAACGTAAATCTTGAATTTATGCCACCCTGGAGCCGGTTAGATTTTATTAATATGGGAATGGGACAAGCTGAATTTTATTATCGTGATTTAACAAGAAATATTACAAGCAATATTCCTTTTTACTGGACAGGTGGAAGCTATTGTTCTCCATCTATTGATTATGCTGAGTGGTTCAGAATGAATAAATTAGTTAAAACAAACCCTGTGCTTTTTGATAATAGTTTGAATTATAGCTTGTTAAGATTTAGAGCTGATGATGCAAAATCTTATTATGTTGGAAAACTAAGGACACTTTCCTTATTTGAACCCTTAAAAGCAGATTATCCCGATCATTTTCATCAATTAAACAACCGCGGTAAGGTTGTTTTAAATATAGATTATTTTACTAAATTAAACATTATAAAAACACTTACTGCAGCAAATTATTATTGGAATACTGAAAATTATAATGCAGATAAAACGATATGGAAATTATTGGTTAAATATTATGGACAGGAAAACGCCAAAAATTTAGTTTATTTTAATGATGCTTATTTCGGCTTAAAAGAATCAACCCAAAAAATTAAAAATAACGGGGTAAATAATAAAAATTCGCATATTGCAAATCAATTTTTAGAAGATTTAAATTATTATTCCGGGTTATTAGAAAAAGAGATGGCCGAAAAGGACCTTTTGTATGAATTAATCCAATTCAAGAATGAGTTAGTGAATGATTATCAATCATTTTTATCAACGCAAAATTATTAAACAAAAAATAAAACAGATTCACTTATTTTTGTACAAAAATTAGTAATTTTGCAGCCATAATTTGAATGAGTATATGAAGGAAGAATTTGAAAATTTTTTTAGCGATGAGTATAACGAACTAGTGAATCGTTATGAGGATATGATAAAAAACAAGCATCAATATTTTTTTGATGTTTATGAATTTGAGACAATTATTGACTATTATATTGAAACCAATAAAGCAAATAATGCATTAAATGTTGTAAAATTTGCTTGTAAACAGCATCCTGGATCCATAGCTATTCAGTTAAAAAAAGCCCAGGTATATATCGATAAAGGATTTGCAGCTCAAGCATTACGTATTATTAAAGAGATAGAACAAATTGAAACAACCAATCCTGAAATATTTTTACTTAAAGGAACTGCATGTAATGCTCTAGAAAATTACAATGATGCTGAAAAAGCATTTGAAAAAGCAATTGAATATGCATTTGAAGAAGATAAAGTGGATACCCTTAATACTATTGCTCAAGAGTTTGAACAAATTGGAAAATATAAAATTGCGTTAAAATATTTACATAAGGCTTTTAAAATGGAGCCTTCCAATATCATGTTTTTATATGATATTGCTTATTGTTATGAAAAAGCAGGCGAAATACAACAAAGTTTAAAATTTTATCATCAATACCTTGATAAAGAACCTTTTTCTGAAAATGCATGGTATAATTTAGGTATTTTATACACAAAAATAGATAACCATAAAAAAGCAATTGATGCTTTTGAATACGCCATAGCCATTAACCAGGATTTTTCTCTGGCATATTATAGCCTTGCAAATGCTTTATCAGCAGACGAACAATATTATCAGGCAATATTAAATTACCAGGAGTTTATTGAAATAGATGAAGATAGCCCGGAAATTTATACATATATTGGTAATTGTTACGAAAATTTGGGCCAAATGGATTTGGCATTAAAATATTACGATAAAGCTTTAGGTATTGACAAAAAATTTGCTGAGGCTATTTCTGGTAAAGCTAGTGTAATGTTACAAATACAGAAATACGATATAGCACTAAATTTAATTAAAAAAGCTTTGGTTATTGATCAAAGTAACCCTGATTTTCATTACCTTTTGGGAAATATTTACAATGAGTTAGAAAAAAAGAATTTTGCTTTAAAAGCTTTTCAAAATGCTTATGATATAGACCCAGCCGAGACTGATTTTATTCTTGCTTTAATCGATTCTCTTATTGAACATAAAAATTACGCAAAGGCTATCACCATCTTAAATAATGGAATAAAGCAGAATAAAAATATTTCAACTTTATATTTTAAATTAGCAGGTTGTTATTTCTTAGATAGAAAACCAGTTTTTGCTTTTAGAAGTTTTGAAAAAGGATTGAAGATAAACCCGGTAAATTATTTTGAAATTTTTACAGTTTATCCTGAAGCTGTTGAAAATTCATTCATTAATAAATTATTAAATAAATATGTATTAACTAGGAAAAATAGTTAATAACCATATAAACTTAACATAAAGAAACGATCAAAAAAACGAAATCGTAATTTATTAAAAATTAGTTTTCGTTTTTTTTAATATTAAAATATGCATTTTAAAATTGTTCATCATATATTGTTCTTTTTCAAAGGTATTGCTATGGGTGCTGCTAATGTTATTCCAGGAGTTTCGGGTGGTACAATAGCTCTTATCACAGGAATCTTTGAACGAATAATTGATGCTATTAAATCATTCAATGGAACTGCTTTCCGCTTATTAGTTAAAGGAAAAATTAAAGCTTTTATCCAATATACCGATTTATATTTCTTAATTTCTATTTTTGTTGGAATGGTGGCTAGTGTGGTTACATTAGCAAGACTTCTTGCTTTTTTATTTGACAGTTATCCTATTTATATTTGGGCATTCTTTTTTGGATTAATCCTGGCTTCTGTTTATTATGTTGGAAAAACCATCAACCGATGGAGTATAAATGTAATTGTTTATTTTATCATTGGTACAGCACTGGCATTATCAGTAACTTTTTTAACTCCGGCAAACCAAAACGATTCTTTTTTTTATCTTGCGATCTGCGGTGTTGTTGCCATTTGTAGTATGATCTTACCTGGATTGTCCGGATCATTTATATTAATTTTAATGGGTAATTATGAGTTAGTAATGATTCAGGCAGTTAATGAAATGAATATCAAAATACTTTTTCCTGTTTTATTAGGGGCCATTGTTGGATTAATTGTGTTTTCGCATATTTTGTCGTGGATTTATAAAAAATTTAAAAATCAAACAATAGCTATCTTAACAGGATTTATACTAGGTTCATTAAGCATTTTATGGCCATGGAAAAATGAAATATATCGTGTTAATAAGGCCGGAGAATTTATCTTGAATAATGGTGAAAAAATTGTTCAAAGCTATTCGCTTTATATTCCAAAATCAATAAATGTAGAAGTAGGAGTAGCTATTGGATTTATAATTCTCGGGATATTTTCAATCGCTATGATTGAAAAATTTGCACAAGTTAAAAAAGTAAAACAATGAAAATTTATGGATTAATTGGTAAAAAATTAGAACATTCGTTTTCACCAAAATTTTTCCAGCAAAAATTTAAACATGAAAATATTAAAGATGCTAATTATCAATTATACCCGTTACAATCTATCCAAGAATTTAATACATTAATTCAAAATAATCCAAATCTTTCCGGCTTAAATGTAACCATCCCTTATAAAACTGAAATTATTCCTTATTTAGATAAAATTACTTCTGCAGCTAAAGAAATTGGAGCTGTAAATACCATAAAATTCGAATCTTCGCTCAAAAGTTTACGATTAATTGGTTATAATACCGATTATATGGGATTTACCGAATCGCTAAAACCGTTCTTAAAACCGTATCATTCTAAAGCTTTGGTTTTAGGAACTGGCGGAAGCTCAAAAGCAGTACAATATGCGCTAAAGCAATTAAATATAAAATTTTTAATGGTTTCGCGAAATCCCAACAAAAAAAATCAAGTCGATTATTCAATGCTCACCAAAGAATTGATAGCCGAATATAAAATTATTATTAATACAACACCTGTTGGCATGTTCCCTGATGTACATCAAAAACCTGATATCCCATATTCTTTTTTAACCCATAAGCATTTATTGTTCGATTTAATTTATAACCCTGAGAAAACAATGTTTCTACTAGAAGGAGAAAAGAAAGGTTGTAAAGTAAAAAATGGATTAGACATGTTAAAAATTCAAGCTGAATATTCGTGGAAAATTTGGAATAATATAAACTTTTAAACATAATTTAATTCTTCAATATATCTAAAATTGCTATATAACACATTTTTTTATGACATTATTCATACGTTTTTTACGGTTAAAAAAACAAATTTGTGTACCTTTAGAACTCAAAAAAATAAAACATAAAACATTGATATACAATGAATTTATTAGAAAAAATTAAAGAGAGTGCTCAAAAGCACAATAAACGGATAGTACTTCCAGAATCGCTGGAAGAAAGGACGCTAAAGGCAGCAGATATTATACTAAAAGAAAAAATTGCCCAGGTTATTTTAACCGGCAATCCAGATGAAATAAAGGCTGAAGCAACAAAATCCCAACTTAAGAATTTGGATAAAGCGATAATTGTTGATCCTAAAAACCATGAAAAGAAGGATCAATACATTGATTTATTGGTTGAGTTGCGAAAGAAAAAAGGACTTACCCGTGATGAAGCTGCCAAACTGGTAGAAGATCCCTTATATTTAGCTACCTTAATGATTAAAAACGGTGACGCTGATGGTGAAGTTGCCGGTGCTGAAAATGCAACTGGCGATGTATTACGTCCTGCTTTTCAGATTGTAAAAACAAAACCCGGTATTAGTGTGGTTTCAGGCGCTTTTTTAATGATTTTAAAAGATAAAGAATTTGGAGAAAACGGGATACTCGTTTTTGCCGATTGTGCTGTTCATCCAAATCCTACCGACAAAGAATTAGCCGAAATTGCAGTAGCTACTGGGGTAACCACTAGAGCCATTGCAGGTTTTGAGCCACGTATTGCAATGTTAAGTTTTTCGACTAAAGGAAGTGCTAAACATGAAATGGTAGATAAAGTGGTTAATGCAACAAAAATGGCTAAAGAGATGGATCCTTCTTTAAAAATTGATGGTGAATTACAAGCAGATGCTGCTATAATCGAAGCAATTGGGCAGAAAAAAGCTCCAGGCAGTGAAATAGCCGGAAAAGCGAATGTTTTAGTCTTTCCTACACTCGAAACCGGAAACATTGCTTATAAATTGGTACAACGCTTGGCCCATGCCGAAGCAGTAGGCCCTGTTTTACAAGGAATGGCTGCCCCAATAAATGATTTATCTCGAGGATGCTCAGTTAGTGATATCGTTAATTTAGTAGCAATTACGGCTAACCAGGCAATAGGAAGTTAATTTTTATAATAATTAAATTATAACTCAATTTAAAATGAAAATATTAGTATTAAACTGTGGAAGTTCATCTATCAAGTATCAATTATTGAAAATGACGAATAACGAAAGTGGTGAGGTCTTAGCTAAGGGAATTGTTGAACGTATTGGTATTGAAAATGGTGAGCTAAAACATAAAACTTTTGATGATAAAAAATTTAATATAACTGATGAGATACCTGACCATACCAAAGGGATTGATTTAATTTTAGAAGCCCTTTTATCTGAAAGGCATGGTGTTATTAAATCTGTTGATGAAATAAAGGCAGTAGGACATAGAGTGGCTCATGGAGGACAATATTTTAGCGAAAGTGCATTAGTTACTCAAGAAGTTAAAGAAAGAATTGAAGAATGTATTGAACTTGCACCGCTTCATAATCCAGCAAATTTGAAAGGGATTCTTGCAATGGAGAAATTATTGCCCAGCGTACCACAAGTAGTTGTTTTCGATACATCTTTCCATCAAACCATGGAACCTAAAGCATTCCTTTATGGATTACCTTATGAATATTATGAAAAATATAAAGTAAGAAGATATGGTTTTCATGGTACAAGCCATAAATATGTTGCTAAAAAAGCTTGTAAACTACTTGGTTGGGACTGGTATGATAAGAAAGTTATTTCGTGCCATTTAGGAAATGGAGCATCTGTTGCTGCCATTAAAAATGGCAATTCAATCGATACTTCTATGGGGTTTACTCCTGTTGAAGGTTTAATGATGGGCACACGTGCCGGAAATCTAGATTTAGGTGCTTTATTGTTTATTGCCGAAAAAGAAGATCTTTCCATTCAGGATACCAATAATATGATTAATAAAAGAAGTGGGTTGTTAGGTGTTTCAGGTATTTCATCTGACATGCGTGATATTGAACGTGCCGCTGCCGACGGTAATGAACGTGCACAAATGGCTTTTGATATGTTTGTTTATCGGGTACTTAAATATATTGGCTCTTATGCAGTGGCTATGGGAGGTGTTGATATAATTTTATTTACCGGTGGAATAGGTGAGAATGGGTGTGAAGTACGAAAAAAAGTATGCGAAAATTTAGAATTTTTAGGTGTTGATTTTGATGTAGAAAAGAATAAAGGGAAAAAAGGAGTTGATTTGGAATTAACTAAACCTGGCTCAAAAACAAAAGTTGTAATGGTTACTACCAATGAGGAATTAGTAATTGCCCAGGATACAAGAAAAATAGTTAGTAGATTATAGTATAATACATATACTACATTTTTTCTGTTTTTATAATGTAATTATTTCTATATTTTTGTGCAGAATTTTAAATTATGTAATAAATTCTTAAACTAAAAATAATGGCCTTAAAATCGTTAAATGATATTATAGACCTGGCAAAAGGAAAAGAAACACGTAGGCTTGTTGTTGCAGCTGCTGCTGATAAACCAGTATTGGAGGCAGTGAAAAATGCCTATCAGGAAAAAATTATTATTCCAGTTTTAGTAGGAAACAAAACAAAAATTGAGCAAATATGCAAAGAGATTGATTTTGATCTTTCAGGTGTTGATATTTATGATGAAGACAACCCTGCAAAAGCTTCAGTAAAAGCAGTATCGCTAATACGTGAAGGAAAAGCAGAAATCTTAATGAAAGGTTTGGTTAGTACAGCCCCACTATTAAAAGCAGTTTTAGATAAAGAAAACGGTTTAAGAAAAGGAGCAACACTAAGTCATTTTGCATTAATTGAATCTCCTTATTATCATAAATTAATTGGAGTTACTGATGCCGCAATGAATATCGCTCCTGAATTTCAGGAAAAGATAAATATTATAAATAATTCAGTTGAAGTATTTCATCATTTAGGAAACATCAATCCTAAGGTGGCTATAATCGGCCCTTTAGAAGTTGTTAACCATAAAATAGAGTCAACAACACATGCAGCGATGCTAACTGTTATGAATAAACGGGGACAGATTAAAGGTTGTATTATCGACGGCCCCTTTGCAATCGATAATGCTGTATCAAAAGAAGCCGCCGAACATAAAGGTATTGTAAGTGAAGTTGCTGGGGATGCTGACATATTAGTAGCTCCCGAACTTAATAGTGGTAATATTCTTTATAAATCTCTTATGTTTATGGGAGGATGTACTTCTGCTGCTGTAATTATGGGAGCTAAAGTACCTATAGTTTTAACTTCACGGGCCGATACCGACAAAAGCAAAATGATGTCGATAGCACTTGCTGCTGCTATGTAAAATTTAAAATTTATTATAAACGAAATATATTATGGAAGAACATAGAATATTAGCGATAAACCCCGGTTCAACATCAACTAAGATTGCTGTTTTTCAAAGTTCAAAATCAATATTTTTGAAAAATATTAAACATTCGGCAGAAGATTTAGCACCTTTTAAAAAGATCGTAGATCAATTTCATTTTCGAAAAGATATTATTTTAAAGGAGCTTAAAGATGCTGATATTCGTATTGAGCTTATCACTGCAATTGTAGGGCGTGGTGGATTAGTTAAACCTATCGAGTCTGGAGTTTATGAGGTTAACGAAAAAATGATCGAAGATTTGCATGAAAGCAAATTAGGTGAACATGCCAGTAATTTGGGTGGTTTAATTGCCTATGATATTGCACAAACATTAAAAGGCCCACGTGCATTTATTGCCGATCCAGTTGTTGTTGACGAAATGGAAGATGTAGCCCGTTATACTGGACATCCCGAGTTTATTCGCCATTCTATTTTTCATGCATTAAATCAAAAAGCTATTGCTCGTAAGTATGCCAAATCTGTTGATAAACCTTACCATGAGTTAAACCTCATTATTGCCCATTTAGGAGGTGGTATTTCTGTTGGAGCACACAAAAAAGGAAGAGTAATTGATGTAAATAATGCCCTTGACGGAGATGGGCCTTTTTCACCAGAACGTACTGGAACACTTCCTTGCGGACAGGTTGCAACTTTATGTTTTAGCGGTAAATATACACACGATCAAGTAAAAAAGATGATTAAAGGCGAAGGTGGCTTTGTTGCATACCTTGGCACAAACGATGCCTATGAAGTAGAAATGAGAATTAAAGATGGTGACCAAAAGGCCAAAGAAATTCACGATGCATTAGCTTATCAGCTGGGAAAAGAAATTGGCTCTTTAAGTACTGTTTTAAAGGGAGAGGTTGATGCCATTATACTTACCGGTGGTATGGCTCATGATAAAATGTTAGTGGATTATGTTAAAGAAATGGTTCAATTTATTGCCCCTATTTCTGTATATCCTGGTGAAGATGAGATGGAAGCCCTTGCTATAAATGGATTAATGGTGATGAAGGGCGAAACTCAACCAAAAGTATATCAATAACTATAATCTAAAAGTTTAGAATATTTATTTCTTTTGCGTTTATAACTGCTTTTATAAGTCGTATAAACGCTTTTTTTTATCTCTAAAATAAAATAAAATACTTAAGTTAATGGTGTTAATTTGTAGATTTGTAATTTAAATTTTAACCATGTATTTTTCTATTATAACCAGCCAAATATTGATTCTTGCTTTGCTCGCAGTAGTAGGTGTTGTTGCAACAAAACTAAAGGTAATTACCGAGCAGGTAAAAAATAGTATTGCAAGTTTAGTTTTTAATATCACCCTTCCATTTTTAATTATTACTTCCGTTTCGCATGTTGAAATTAACAAGGAAATTCTTAACAATAGTATTTTAGTATTTATTTTATCTTCATTAGGTATTACAGTGTTGTATTTTATTGGCCGGGCATCAGGCTTTTTATTAAAACTGAAAACAAAAAAACGAAATATCCATTTGTTACATACCATGTTTGGGAATGTAGCTTTTTTAGGTTATCCGCTATTTTCTGCATTATTTCCAGGTGGCGAAGGTTTATTATATGCTATTATTTATCATTTAACCCAGGATGTATTTATTTGGACTATTGGCGTATTTGTATTCAATAGTAGCAAAAAGGTGAAATTTACCGAAAACCTAAAGCATTTATTAAATCCGAATACCGTTTCATTTACATTAGGAGCAATGATGCTTTTGTTAGGAATTCAATTTCCTGATTATATCTATAAGCCATTTTATGGCTTGGGGCAAACAACTATCTATATTGCAATGCTTTATATTGGAGCTGTTTTGGCTCAGAATCCTATGATTAAAGCTTTTAAAAAACCCGAGATTTTTGTTTTGAGTTTTAATAAAATGATTTTAGTCCCCTTTTTATTATTACTTATTATCGAAATTTTAACAAAATTTACCGGAATTCATATCGGAGAAATAGCAAAAACCGTGGTGGTTATGCAAACCGGAATGCCCTGTATGGCGATGATTGTAGTGTTGGCAAAAAAATTTGATAGCGACGATCTGCATGCTACAGAAAATCTATTTCTTTCAACTATTTTAAGTCTGGGTACACTTCCGTTAATTTATTTACTTGTACAATTTTTTTAAATATATTTACTTCTTTTTGATAGGGTAAATTGCATTTTTATTATCTTATAAACAGAAATAACCTGAATATAAGAAATGATTATTGGAATAATGGAAAGAAATACGTACGTTTTTAAATAACATAACGATGAATTATTCCGAGAAGGATATAATTAAAAAAATAAGTAAAGGGAATATTAAATTATTTGAAATGCTTTTTAAAAAGTATTATCAAATGTTGTGTGATTTTGGAATGAAATATTTAAAAAATATTGATGATGTAGAGGAGGTGGTGCAGGATGTGTTTTATAATATATGGAAAAACAGACAGCAGTTACGAATCAATATTTCAGTTAAATCTTATTTATATACAGCTGTTAAAAATAATTGTTTACAAAAGATAAGAGTACATAACCTGGATATGAAATACGAAAAATATTATAAATCGCAACCGGTGAACAAAAGTATAAATCCTGCCGACGAGATGAATGCTAAAGAACTTAATGCTATAATTCAAAAAGCATTAAATACTTTACCCGAAAAGTCCAGGATTATTTTTAAAATGAGCAGGTACGATGGATTAAAATATCATGAAATTGCAACAAAGCTATCTATATCTATTAAAACCGTTGAGTCTAATATGGGAAAAGCATTAAAACATTTTCGTTTATATTTAAAAGATTATGCCGAGGCAGTTTAAATTTTAAATTATTGAGTGATGAAAACTAACGATATAAAATATTGGGACTTAATAGCAAAATATTTTGCCAATGAATGTAACGATGAAGAAGTTGATTTACTGAATCAATGGATTAAACAATCGACTGAACACAAAAATTTGTTTAATGAAGTAAAAAACGATCTGGATATTATTAATAAATACAAAGCCATGGAAAGAGTAAATGTGGATGCTGCATGGAATACCTTAAAAAGCAGAATTGAGGCAGATGAGCACCATGAAGAAAAGACAAAAAGAATTATAAATTTTAACCGTGTATTAAAATATGCCGCACTTATTGTGATAGTTGCCGGTTTAGGATTTTTATTTAACAAGATTTATCAGGAAAATTTTGGCTATTATTCATTTACTGAATATACTGCTGATAACGAAGTTAGCAATGAAATTGTTTTACCTGATGGAACAAAAGTGTATTTAAATGAAAATAGCAGTTTGAAATATCCAGATGAGTTTATTGGTACACAACGCAAAGTAAAACTTACCGGAGAAGCTTTTTTTAATGTGGCAAAAAACAAGGAAAAACCGTTTATTGTTGATGTAAAAAATGCAGAAATTAGAGTTTTGGGAACTTCTTTTAATGTTAGAACAAATATTGATGATTCTGATGTGGAAGTTTATGTTGAAACAGGGATGGTTGAAGTATCTCGAAAGAAATCAGCTGAAAATAACATTCTAATTGATTCGGGAAATATGGGTATAGTTACTAAAACTGAAATTAAAAAGCAGAAAAATTACGATCCAAATATTATGGCATGGAAAACTAAAAATATTGTTTTCCGAGAGGAGCATTTAGTAAAAGTATTCAATACCTTAAGTAGAGTATATCATGTTGATATCCATGCAGAAAATGAAGAAATTTTAAATTATAGGCTTACCACCACTTTTAAAAATCAGGATATTGAATCAGTAATTGAAGTAATTTGCGCTACCTTTAACCTTAAAGTTAACTATGAAAATAACGAAATAATTATTATAAAAAATTAAACATTTTTTTATTTAACTTAAAATGATCTTTAAAACAAAATAGTGTGATAAATCGCCTACTTATCATAAGCACATTAATTGTTATTACTCTAACTGGTAATGCACAAAACCAAGTGTTTGAAACACCTATTACCTATAAGACACAAGAAATTGAACTTTATGATGCCTTAAATGAGCTTAGCGAAATAATTGGTTTTGAATTTTCCTATAATGCCGATCTTATTCCTGCCAATAAAACAATTAAAGCAAATTTTAAAAATGAAAAATTGCAGGTTATATTAAATAATTTATTGAACGATACTACTTTAAATTATAGAATTGTTGAAAAACAAATAGTAATTTATAAAAAAAATACATTAAACGCACTGGCTTCCCATCATCCTAATTTAAAGGATAGTACATACCAGTTTACGATAAAAGGAAAAGTTATTGATCAGGCCAGCGAGGAGCCATTAGCTTATGCTAATATTTCTATTTTAGGAAAAAGTATAGGTACTGTTACCAATAATGATGGAGCGTTTGTTTTTAAAATCCCAGCACGATTTCTACAATTAAATTTAGCTGTATCTTTTGTTGGGTATAAAAATGCTATTATACCCATTAGTGAATTAAGCCCAGATGATAATGTTATATATCTCAAACGGGCAAACATAAATTTGCAAGAGGTTGTTATTCGATATGTTGAGCCAAAAACATTAATTCGAGAAGCTGTTGAGAAAATACCAGAAAATTATAGCACCCAGGATAATATTTATACCGTTTTTTACCGAGAGATTATTCAACGTAATGACGATTATGCCGCTGTTAGTGAAGCGGTATTAAATGTATTTAAAAGTCCATATAACAATTATCATAAGGATCATATCAGACTGCTCAAAAGTCGTAAAAACATTGATTATAGCATAATGGACACCATTTTTTTTAAACTAAAAGGTGGGTTACATGCTTCTTTATATCTGGATATTATTAAAAATTCAATTAGTTTTATCGATAAAGATAAATTAGGCCTTTATGAATACACAATGACAGATATTGTAAATTTTGATAATAGCACTGTTTTTCAGATAGAATTCTCTCCACGTTATTATCTTAAAAATGAATCTTTTCGTGGTAAAATATTCATTGATACGGAAACTTCAGCAATAAAAGCTGCTGAATTTGAAATTGAACCATCGGCAGTATCCAAAATGTCAAAAGAGCTTGTTGTGAAAAGAAATTGGAGAGTAAAAGTAAAGCCCATGTCAGCCAAATATAAGGTTAGCTATCGTTCATTAAATAATGTCTTGCATTTAAATATGGTTAGAGGCGAACTTGATTTTAAGGTAAAAAATCGTAAACGATTATTTGCAGATGATTACAAAACTATTTTTGAATTTGCTGTAAATAATATTGATACAACGAATATTGATAATTTTAAACGAAACGAAATGATCAATACGGAACAAATATTTATCGATCAGGATAATGAATATGATGCTGATTTTTGGGGAGAATATAATTTTATTAAACCAAACGAACCGCTTGAAGAAGCATTGGTTCGTATCGCTAAAAATCTTAAAACTTTAAAATATTAATTTTCTTCTGTATTGTCTTGCTTATAAACTCTAACCCAATCAACAAGCATATAGCTTGGTAAACGAGGTTCACCTTTATTTGTAATTCCAGAACTTAATAAGATATACATAGGTTCATTCGGAACTCCTTCGGTTTGCTCATGAACAACAAAATCATTGATTTTCCATGTAATCTTTTGCTCTGACCATTCAATGGAATAAATAAAGTAATCCTTAGAAAAATTTAATCCTGAAACTACTGATTTGCTCTCTTTTACAGTGTTTTGGCCTGCCCAGTAATTGGCAATTTCTAATTTATTGTTTGATTTTTTGCCATATTTAAAAATATCAATTTCAGGCGTTATTTTTTCACCACGTAACCAAAAAGCATGATGAACAGGGTAGGAGTGGCCCACTTTAATTTTAGCTTTAAATAATCCATATTTTTGTCGAAAAAATTGGGCCGTATTAATAAGTCCGGAAGTATATTCAAACTCCTTAGGGTAAAACCCTGTTACAGGATGCCAAACTCTTCCGTTTGTTTTTTGTTTTTGTGTTATAATTTTCAGATTATCATGATCTAGAATAATATTATCATCGGTAAAGAATTGTCTTTCGTTAGCCTGAACATAATCGGCTTCGAGCAATGTTTTGCCCCAGAAATAACCGGTTTGCCATTTCTCAGAATCTAATTTTTGTGCTTTAAAGGTATCTTCAAAAGTTAACTTCCAATTTTTTATTTCATCGAAAATATTGGATTTTTCCAGTTTAAAATACCATTTAATTTTTTCTGATTTTTTAAGCTCCAGATATTCTTGTTGTTGCTTATACTCATCCGAAAGCTTGAATTTATTTTTGGTATTCAAGTATTTTTTATCACGAGCAAATTCATCGGACTGAATAAATCTTTCAAGGTCTTCGAAATGGGCTATTTCATCAGATACTTCTAATTCATTGTAGATCGCAAATTTATCCGAATCTTTAAATTTGTAATATTGTTTTATTTCGGGTGATTTTTGGAGTTTTTTGTATTTCAGGTAATTTTGATACTCTTCGGTATTTTTGTATACTAGATTTTTAACTTCTTCGATGTGTTTTTTAAATTCATTCGAATTTACTTCATCTTCAAGAGCAATAAAATTGTTTATTTCATCAGATACTTCTAATTCAATATATTTATTGTACTTATCAGAATTTTTAAATTTCAGATATTTCTTAATGGAAGATGATTTACTTTTTGATTTAAATTGTTTTATTGTTTCTTGATCATCGGTATTATTATCTATGGCTTGTTTTAAAGAAAAGTATTCTTCAATCTCCGGCGAACCTTCTATCTTTTTGTAATTTGCAAATACGCTTGAGTCCTTCAGTTTGAAAAACCATCGATATTGTTTTTTTAATGTTTTATATTGGGCCTGTTTATCTTTTATTTCCTTTGTTTGTTCATTTTTTTGCTGTACGAGAGATTTTTTGAATTCGTCAAATTCGGGCGATTCATAAAATTGTTTTAGATCCTCATAATCAGCAAGCTTGTCGGAAGTACTAAATGCTTCAAAATCTTTAAGCTCTTTTGAATCTTTTACCTGATAATAGGTTTTTATTCGTTTCGAGTTTTTTAATTTTTTATACTCTTTTTCTTTTTTATATGGTTCAGAACCGGGGTATTTCTGAGCATTTATTTCTTTTTTTATCGTTTCAAATTCGGATGAGGTGACAAAGGCTTCCAATTCTTTAAAACGTGCAAGCTCTTCCGAATTTTTATATTCGTTAAATGCTTCAAATTCTTTTCTCAGGTTCTTTTCTTTTTCTTCAAGAACTGATGTTTTGGGTATTAACCCCATTTTAGCATAAATCGAAAATTTTGATTTTAAACCGCTATTACTCATAATAAATAATTTTTCTTGCCAATGGTTAAAGATATAAAAAAATCAGACAAAAAGATCAAGGCCTAACAGGTTTTTAAAACCTGTTAGGCCTATAAGTTTGTAAGGTCTTTCTTTTCGGTTCGTTTTTAGTAATCTAAATTATCAACTTCTTTTATTAAATCGAGTTTTATCTTACGATTTTGATGACAGAAAATAAAATTTTCTTCATTGTCAAAAAGTTGTATAATCTGTTTCCTTTCCAATAAGCTGGGTTTCGATGATAAATACGTTTTATATGAAGAATATAGGTAATTTGTAAAATCACTATCGATTTTGTGTTTTTCAGGATTGAGATGAATATAGAGTATTAATTCGCGTAAATACTCTTCTTTATCGATATTTATTCTGTGTAAGTGTTCCTGAAATAAACTTCCTGTGCGATTATACTTTTTATTTATTGATTTAGAATAAGCATTAAATAAATTTGAAAAAGCTTGATGGATTTTCTTTTTACCATTCTGAAAATCAACTGGCAATAGATCTTTATCTTTAATTTTAAGCAAAATATGAAAGTGATTTGGTAATAAGCAATAAGCGAAAGTTTCACAGGTCTGTGGTAAATACTTTTTCATTAATTTAAGGAAATAATTGTAGTTTTCCGGTTCTTTAAAGATGTTTTCCTTATTGTTTCCTCTGTTAAAAACGTGATAATAATTACCCGGTTCAAAAGGTTCCTGTTTCATAACTTTATTTTATAATTA
>JAXHVS010000109.1:13154-24484 GCA_034189025.1 Bacteroidota bacterium | reverse complement strand
TGTTTACCCTAATTTACTGATAAACAATAATATTACAAAACAATTTAAGGGATAAATGCCTGATTGTTAATAAATTTAGTAAAATTGTTGATAAGGAGGTTTTTAGACAGTCTGACGGTCCTGCCATACTGGCCTGTACGGTATTTTCCCAACTTGCATATCAGTCCCCCGTTAAAACTTTTACTAGGATAATACAAAGTCACAAAACCACCAAACGCCCGTATGGCCTGTGATGGCCTGTTAACGCGTGTTTTTTGCGACTTTTACGTTAACACTTTGTCCATTAACAAATGTAATTGTCATTATGTACTGACCAGTAGCAAAGTCTGATATATCCACATATAAATTAGCAGTTGTCTCTTTCAGTCTGCCTGACATGTCAAATAATTTAATAGTTTTAACCAACATTTCAGATTCAATTACAATTTGTCCGGAAGTAGGAATTGGATAAACTTTCACTCCAAACTTATTTTCTAATTCAAAAATGGAAGAAATTAATCGGTAGTCACAGTCAACCGTCTGGAAACTTGTATCAATTTGAGAGTCAATATAGCACCTGATTGGCCCACCCGCTTCTGGTATAATGGCTGCTCTTGGAAAAAACCAATCCAATCCACCAACTCTATCCATAAAATAATTACCGTTCCAAAATTGATAATCATCTAACGGAGTTATGCCATATTTCTTCAGTTGAATTCCATCAACTTCAACTGTAATTACAGTATCAATTACCAAACGGTAAGTTGGTTCAGTCCATTCCATATCATCTGGTGGAGAATCAAGTTTCAATGTGTCTCCCTGATTACCATTGAAAATATATAAAGTTTGAAATTTTGAATTAGAAAAATTATATAGAAAAACTGTATCAGACTGCTCATAAATATAAATTGGATTGAGCAATGCAGTGTCACCATTATGTTTATAATAAGTTTGAGTAATTTTATTTACAGTGATTCCATCAATTACTGTATCAGAAATACTTTGTAAATGCAAATATTCGCAATTTCCTGGACATGCTCCACCTGCATGTTCACTGTAATACCACTCTGTCCCAACTGCACCAAATTCTTGTCCAAATAGGTTGGTTGAAACTATTAAAAAGACAATTGCTAAAATGTAATTCTTTCTCATAATCTGTCGCATAAAATTCGCGTTAACTTTTTTTTATCAACACTTTCTGTCATTCTAAAACATTGTTATTTGTTTTTATAGAGAAAAAGTAACGTGTAAAAATACTAATTTAATAAAAACTTTTAAATATTTACTTTTTAGTGCTTTGAAAGTCGGAATGGATTTTTGAAATATTGATTTTTAATTTAACCATGGTGATTTCTCGCCTGTAAAAAAAGGCTCATGTGATATTTCTTTCAATAATCGGTTCGAACAAGGTTTCTCACCAGCATCACTCACTTTTTTAGCAGGATTATTTCATGATCCTGGATGGGGTTTGATTCAAAAGAAAAGACTTTATCCGCTTCGCGAATAGGTTCTTTTTTCATTACGAAAAATCGAAGCTTGCTTCAGGTTTTCGTAATGAAAAAAGCCCCACACTTTGTGTAAGGCTTTTCTTTTGTCGGGGTGGCAGGATTCGAACCTGCGACCTCCTGCTCCCAAAGCAGGCGCGCTAACCGGGCTACGCTACACCCCGAAATATTGTATTTATGTTTTTTAGAACTTATCGCAACTGTTGCCCAAATTGCGGATGCAAATAAAGAAATACTTTTTCAATTTTCAAAATAAAAGATAACCTTTTTATTTCCTAAGTGGAAAAATAATATTACCATCAAAAAAACTGTAAATCGAATATTCATAGCTCTTGTATTCTTGACGAATTTAAATTATTTTAGCTCAGTGTTTTAATCAATCTAAAAAATATTTTAATTATGAAGAAGTATATTTTATTATTTGCTTTTGTTCCGTTTATTTTGTTTTCCTGCCAGGAAAAGCAAATAGAACAGTACACAATCGAGCAGTTCATGAATAATGAGAGCGTTTCGGGGAGTAGCTTTTCGCCCGATGAAAGTAAAATTTTCTACAGCAGTAACGAAACCGGTATTTATAATGTTTACGAAATCGATATCGAAGGAGGAACTCCTAAACAGCTTACCGATCGTGACGAATCTACATTTATTATTAGTTGTTTTCCAAATGATGAAAGATTGATTATTACTTCCGATCAGGGAGGAAACGAAATCTATCATCTGTATATAAGGGAAACCGATGGAACGATAAAGGATATTACGCCCTGGGAAAAGGCAAGAGCTTCATTTGCCGGCTGGAGCCGCGACCAGAAAAGTTTCTTTATCCAAAGCAATAAACGCGATCCGCGTTTTATGGATTTATACGAGATGGATATCGAAACACTGGAACCTAAGCTGATTTTTGAAAATACCGAAGGGTATAATATTGGAGCAATTTCGGATGATAAGAATTTTATTGCCCTTACTCAAACAGTTACCAACCATTACAATAAAATGTATTTGTACAATCGTGAAAAAGACGAATTGACAAAATTAAAAGATGTTGAAGAGACTTTAAATAATCCGGTTCAGTTTAGCCTTGATGGTGATTATTTGTATTATTTAACAAATGAAGAGGATGAGTTTACCTATGCCGTAAAGATGAATCTCGAAACCAGGGAAGTGGAACCTGTTTATAAATCCGAATGGGATGTGATGTATGCTTATCATTCGTATAACGAAAAGTACAGGGTGATCGGAATCAATGAAGATGCGCAAACCGTTATTAAAGTTATTGACATGAGCACAGGCGATGAGGTAGGCTTTCCTGATTTTAAAGGTCAAAATATTAGTTCGGTAAATATCTCGCGAAGCGAGAAAGTGATGAGTTTTTATGTAACAAGCTCAAGAAATCCACGAAACCTTTATGTTTATCAATTTGAAAATGGTAATTATACTCAGTTAACCAATACATTAAATCCAGAAATAAATCCTGAGTATTTGGTTGATGCAGAGGTTGTGCGATATAAATCATTCGATGGCTTGGAAATTCCTTCTATTCTTTATAAACCACACCAGGCATCAGAAAAAAACAAAGTTCCTGCATTGGTTTGGGTACATGGTGGCCCGGGAGGACAATCGCGCGTGGGTTATTCAGCAGCCATACAATACCTGGTTAATCACGGGTATGCCATTATTGCAGTGAATAACCGGGGTAGTAGTGGTTATGGAAAAACGTTTTATGCCATGGATGACCGCAAGCACGGAGATCATGATTTAAAAGATTGTATTTATGCTAAAGATTACCTGGCTAAAACCGATTGGGTGGATACCAATAAAATTGGAATCATTGGCGGTTCGTATGGCGGTTATATGGTTGCTGCTGCGTTAACTTTTACGCCCGAAGTGTTTGATGTTGGTGTAAATATTTTTGGAGTTACCAACTGGTTACGAACGTTAAAAAGTATCCCAAGCTGGTGGGAAGCTCAGCGCGAAGCTTTATATAAAGAGCTTGGCGATCCGGCCGTTGATTCGGCTTATCTTTATAAAATTTCACCACTTTTCCATGCAGAAAATATCCAACGGCCCTTAATGGTTCTTCAAGGAGCAAATGATCCACGCGTTTTAAAAGTGGAGTCTGATGAAATTGTCGAAGCAGCCAAAGCAAACAATGTTCCCGTAGAATATGTAGTTTTTGAGGACGAAGGACATGGATTTAGGAAAAAAGAAAATGAAATTGAAGCATACGGTAAAATCCTTGAATTCCTTGACCGCTATTTGAAAGAAGAAGAAATGTAATCATAAAATAGAATCTTTTTATTAACGAGGGTGTCCAAAAAGGTTTGAAAACGTCATTCCGAACGAAGTGAAGGAACCGCAGCACGAAGTGCAAGCTCAACGAAGTTAATCTTTTTGAATTGATAATCAAGCAGATTCTTTCGTCGTTCCTCCTCGGAATGACGACGATTTTTGACTTTTTGGACACCCTCATTTTTATTATTTAGCATTAGATTTATTTTTGACAAAAATATTTTATAATTCAATAATTAATAGTAAATTCGATATCTGTTTCTAAAATCTAAATATAGTAAGCGTAGGAGTATTGTGGAGTGGTATAAATATTTTAAAAATCCTTTATTTATAGGTTTTGTATTAAGTGCAATCGTTATTTTCGTTTTTGCTCGCATTTTTCCTATTCAACATTTTGAAATTAGCCATAAGGCCAGTTTGAAAACCGGAGAAGAAATTTACTTCTGCGATATCAATGATGATGGGAATAGCGAAAGTATAAATTATTATGCTTCTAAAGCTTTTTTTAATACTGTTTTGTCAGTATACAATTCAGACAGCTCGTTGCTTGATTACTGGATTATTTTTGATTCCCCTGCAAAAAATAACCGGTTATTCTTTGGTGATTATAATCAGAATGGAATAAAAGAGATTTATTTATTTACTCAAGATAAAGATTCTGTTTTTATTTATATAATTAATCCGCATGATGGTAAACGTTTCATTGTTGAGCGACGTTTTATTACCACCTTGCGAAATGAAAATATTGATTATCGGATTTTACCCATTGGGTTATTAAATATAAATACAAACACGGAGAAAGTGTTTTATTTTGCTTTATCCTTTGAAAACCCGGAGCTAGCAGATAAAATTTTTGGTTATGATATTGCCAGCGACAATTTATTTCACTCAGACGATTTAAGGGCTCAAATTATAAATCCTATAGTAGTTAATGATATAAATGGCGATGGGACAAAAGAACTATTGATTTCTATCGAAAAAAAAGAGAATAGATTAAACAAGTCATCGGCTCAATTATTGGTTTTTAATCATCAATTAGAATATATTTTTAAACCTTATACAATTGGAGAGGCTCCCTCTAAGTTGTTTTTAAACGTTTTAGAAATCGCAAAGGATAAATATATCATTGCTTTAAACAGCAGAAACGAAAATAATACAATTTTTCATTCCTTATATTTATTTGATGTAAATGGACATTGTATTGCTGAGCAACAATTAGATTGGGAAACTAATTTGCATGCATTAGATAGTGAGCTTTCTGAGGAGTTTTTTACATTATGCTCCGGGAAACATATACTGGAAATTAATGCTGATTTAAAAATTGCCAGAAAAAAACGGTTAACACGTAAAAGTGCATTAAAATTCTTAGCTGCAAAAAATATTGGTAAAGATTCTGCTATGCACTTATTTTTTACTGCAGATAGTTCGTTGTATATTTTCTCACCGGATTATAAAAAAATTGATAAGATTCCTGTTACAAACCATGATAAACTGAATTTTACTATAAAACGATTGAGGAATGATCCCGATATCATTGCGTATCAGGCAGGAGAAAATTTGTATTTCATTAATTATTTTAAAAGGATGGCCCATTTAACTCGATATCTTATTTATATTACTCTTTTTATTATCATTACTTTTTTTGTATTTCTGATAACCAGATTTTTACATAATTGGTGGTTGAAAAAGAATAAAAATAAAATAAAGTATAATCAGCAAACCGAAACATTGAACTATGATAGCAACCAGTTGGCAGAAACCGATGCGGATTATTATACATCCGATGATTCGTTACAAGAAGTATTAGAAGTGCCTACTGGCCTTAAAAGTATGGTGCAACATATTACGAATCATTTTGATTTGGAAATTGTTACTTCTTTTTATCCTAACGGAGAATGGCATGAAATCAATCAGTCCATTACAAAAACCGTTGAGCAATTGTTAAAGTACATACTTACCTCGCTTGCCCATTCAGATCAAAAGTTGTCGCTGTATTTAAGCATATTACGTCACAAAGATTATTTAAATATCTTGCTCGAATTTCCAAATGCCGAAGCGAATGACGTTTCAATTTTAAATGACGAAGAAATATCTAAAATGCTGAAAAAGGTTAAAGGAACCGTGGAATTAGATTATTCTGATGGAATAGGCACTATTGCAAATATTTATATACCGATAGTTATCAGGCAACCATCAGAATCGTCTAATCAGAAAATAAGAATTATCATTGCAGAGGATCATGATGTTTCTCTTTTTGGATTGGTAACGCTTTTTAAAAATAAATCGGATATTGAAATTGTGGGGACAGCTAAAAATGGAATGGAAGTTTTGCAAATTCTTGAGTCTAAAAAGGCTGATATTGTAATTACAGATATTTCGATGCCTGGAATGGATGGCATTGAATTAGCCGAGGAGCTGCATAAGCATTATCAAGATATCAGGGTAATTGTTTTTACAATGTACCTTGAAAACTGGTTTATAGAACAATTGATTAAGCACGGAGCGAAAGGCTTTGTGGCCAAAAATTCTAAAATTAGTGAACTGGTAGATGCCGTTTATGCGGTTTATGAGGGAAATAATTATTACTGCCCTCAATTTAAATCAAAATACGGTTTTAATGCTGCCGATAAAAAGGAAGTAACCCTGGAAAATCAGCTTGATTCGCTCAATAGCTACGAAAAGAAAATTATGGACTTTTATGCCGAAAATTTAACCCGGATAAAAATATCGGAAATATTAAATATAAATGCTAAAACGCTCCAAACTTTTATTGCAAATATAATGTTAAAGCTAAATGCCGCCGATGAAAGAGAAATCATTAAGATTGCAAAAAAGCAAAAATATATTTCCGGTTAATCTTTCTCTTTTTCCATGTTTTCGATTATTTTTGTTTTTATAAAGGGTTGTTTATTATGGAAAATATTTTTAAGTTGGTAAACCAGTTTATTGAAGAAAATAAATATACCGAAGCAATAGAACAATTAAATAAATTACATAAGCAATATCCGGCAAATGGAGAGATAATAGTTAAACGGGCAGATTTGTTTTATAAGCTCCAGAAATACACCGATGCATTAAACGATTATAATCAATCATTAAAGTATGCCAATAAACATTCGGACGAGGTGAAAGCAAAAATTGAAATCATAACAAATATTATTAAATATCAAGGATCAGATATTTATGCAGCAACAAATTTGCATAATGATCCCTGGCTAGACGAATAAAATTATGCAATTAAATTATTTTTCAAAATATCCTGATAATGATTACCTCGGTAGAGTCTTTTTATTTATGAAAAGAAATTTTTATCTCTACCTACCCGATTTAATCGTTATACTTTATCTGATTATACCACCCTATTCATGGGAGGAAGCAGTATATTTAATTCTTGTTCTTCTGGTATTATCCATTCGAGATATTTTTATACTACGATATAGCCGCTATCATTTGGGCGAGTTTGTTGCTATTAATAACGATGTATTTATAAAGATTTTAAAAAAAGGAAAGTTGAATAAGCAATTTAAAGAATATATTTCCGATATCGATGTCGAAATCAATTATCATTTTGGATTTCCTGTTTTATATATTCTCTGCCAGGATGAACTATTGTTTAAACAATATGCTACAGGGATATGGTCGGGAAAAAGAATGAGAGAATTTAAAGATTCTTTTTACGATTTTAAAAAAGAACAATCGATGTGGAAGATGTTCAAAGGCCCTTCTGAAAATTAATCTTTCTGCAAATACATTTTTCAATTAAACAATAAATGAACGTATTGAAGTTCAATTCGATATTTTTAGATTCATTAATAACAATCGATAACTCATGGATTGACTTCTTAACAGCTCAAAACCTTAAGTTGATCCGTTCTATTGAAAAAAATATTATAAAACATGGAGGTGAATATACTCCCTTACCACATCGGGTTTTTCATTTTTTAACGCTTCCGCTTGATAAAGCAAAAGTTATTATTCTTGGACAAGACCCCTATCCGCAAAAAGGGGTTGCTACAGGTAGGGCCTTTGAAGTGGGAACCTTAAGATCGTGGCACGATAGCTTTAACAATATCTCCTTAAAAAATATTATTCGTTCAATTTATTTTGCTTATCATCATCAATACCTAAAATATAACGAAATAAAAGAAAAGTCAGGCCATTCATTTCAAATACAACCTCCCGATAAGTTGTTTAAAAAGTGGGAAAAACAGGGAGTGTTATTATTAAATACATCTTTTACCTGTGAAACAGGAAAACCCAATAGCCACGAGAAGCTTTGGTATCCGCTTACGCAAAAGCTGCTTCGTTATATTCATCAAAAGAATAAAGGCCTTATTTGGTTTATTTGGGGAAATAATGCCAAAAGTATAACCAATGGAATGGAGATAAACCATAAAATTGAATCGATGCATCCCATGATGTGTTATAATAAACCCGGAAGAGATACCGATTTTTTATTTGGGAAAGTTAATCCTTTTATCGAAACCAAAAATTTGATTAATTGGTTAGGATAATTTGTTTTCTTTAATATAATTATCAATGAATTGATTATAAATAGATATTAATTTTTCTAGGATTTTATGAGATGAGTTGAAAGAAGTGTTTTCAATATTTTTTATAGGTAAAATTTTGAGTGATGTTCCTGATAAAAATGCTGCTTCATAGTTTTCTATTTCTGATAAGCATATATTTTTTTCAATTAGCCTGATATTGTGTTGTTCGCAAATACGAAAAATATTTTTGCGTGTAATTCCTTGTAATACATTTGCTGAGAAAGGGGTAAAAATTGTATTTTTTTTTATGAAAAAAACATTCGACCGGCTACCTTCGGTAATAAAGCCATTGTTGTCCATAAGGATTACCTCAAAAACTTTTGCTTCTGCAATAACATTGTTGGCTTTCTTCCTTGCTTGTATATTAAGTACTTTCGCATTAGGGTTGGTTCGTATGGCTTTGCATAACCCTACCGATACCCCTAATTTATATTCTACTTCGGATGGGAAATAATAAGGGGTGAAATAAATAAATAAATTTTGTTCGTCTTTATCAAAATGAACAATCAATTTTATTTTTCCTGTGTTTACGTTGTTCATTTTAATTATTGATTTGATATCATTCTGTAATTCTTTTTTTGTTGTTTTAACGTTAAGATTTAGTATCCCGATAGAGGTAAAAAGCCTCTCTATGTGGTCGGCGATAAAAAGAGGAATCCCCTGTTCAACTCGTATTATCTCGTATACCGACAATCCTGTATCAACTGCCGATTCGTTAAATGTAGTGCAGGGTTTTATTTCCCTGTTATGAAAAAAATATTGATGTAAACATTCCATACGATTCAAAGATATAATTTTCAAAGATATAACAGGCCTGATATGGCTTGATTTATTTCTGACAACAAAAATAATTTAAAATAATTCTGAATTAAACTTTTAATCTACCATAAAATCCAATAAATGTTTATTTATGCTATTTTTAAGCTGTTTAAATATTATTACATTTGTTAACATTTCACGAAAAAAATGGATACTTAACCGAAACGAAACGTTATGCAACAATTAAATGATTTCTTTCAGAACCTTCATAGTTACCTTGGTGGACATGAATGGTTTGTTTTCTTTTTAGTAGGTACGGGATTATTTTTCACCCTTTATTTAAAATTCCCTCAGTTAAGATATTTTAAACATGCCATCAAAATTGTAAAAGGTAAATTTGACCGGAAAGGAGATGAAGGCGACACTTCGCATTTTCAGGCATTAACAACCGCTCTTTCCGGAACAGTAGGAACCGGAAATATTGCCGGAGTAGCTTTAGCTATTCATCTTGGAGGGCCGGCCGCATTATTTTGGATGTTGGTAACGGCCTTTTTTGGTATGTGTACTAAATTTGTTGAGGTCTCTATTTCGCACAAATATCGTGAGTTTGATGAAAAAGGGATGGTTGCCGGTGGGCCGATGTACTATATGAAAAAGCGGCTAAATATCAATCTTAAAAACGGCAAAGTTATAAAAACAGGTAAATGGTTAGGCGGTTTTTTTGCTGCTGCTACCATCCTGTCATCTTTTGGCTCGGGTAGTTTGCCTCAAATAAATAGTATTTCTAATTCTGTTTTTGCCACTTTTGGTGTTAAACATGTTATTACCGGAGCCGTAATGTCGGTGCTTTTAGCCCTTGTTATCATTGGTGGTATTAAGCGAATTGCTAAAGTAACCGAACGGTTGGTCCCCGGAATGGCACTTATTTATTTAATTGGTGCTTTTGCCGTTATATTTTACAATTACGAAAATATTATTCCTTCATTTATAGCCATTTTTAAAGATATTTTTTCAGGTACTGCAGCTATGGGTGGTTTTCTGGGTGCTGGTTTTGCCTATGTATTTAATCAAGGTGTTAACCGCGGATTATTTTCTAACGAAGCAGGACAGGGTTCTGCTCCCATTGCTCACTCTGCGGCAAGGGCACACGAACCGGTTTCAGAAGGATTGGTAGCTATTTTGGAACCTTTTATCGATACCATTATTATTTGTACCATTACAGGTTTGGTATTATTATCTTCGGGCGTATGGAACGAAAAAATACCTAACCAGTTTCAAAATACAGATATTGAAATTTTAGCGAATACTTATAAAGAAACGAATCCTCAACAGGTAAAAATGCTTCGCAATCATTTAAATGGTGGTAATAAAGTAGAAGCTTTTAGTGGTGAATTGAAAGTTGTTAATGGTAAAATTACCAATGATAATATTACGCTTCTGCATGCTCGTTCAATTGCTGAAAATATAATGGTGTACGAAAAAGAAAACATCTTAAATAAAACTGTATTTAACGGGGAGATACCAATTGTAAACGGACGTATCCAGGAACAGGAAATCCCGGTTGTGCTCGAAGGAGAATCATTGATCCATAGTGCCCCACTGACAGCTGTGGCATTTACCCGAAGCTTCTTTGGTAACTGGGGGCAGTATATCGTTGCTATTGGACTGATGCTTTTTGCTTTCTCTACAGCCATTTCGTGGTCGTATTATGGCGACCGGTCAGTAACGTATTTATTTGGTTCTAAATACGTGGTTATTTACCGCTTGTTTTTTGTCGTAGCCTTTTTCATTGCATCGTTTACCGATACAACCATTATTTGGAGCTTATCGCTATTAACGGTAGTATTTATGGCTATCCCGAACCTAACAGGGTTATTGTTGCTTCATAAAGAAATAAAATCAACGATAAAACAATATTGGATTGATTTTAAAACAGATCATCCTGAAGAAAAGATTCCTGAAAAAATTAAAGAATAGATTGACTATTTCGTATAATTTCAAACACCTGTTTTTTTATCGGGTGTTTTTTCATGGCTTAAAACCGAAAATCATAATATCATCTAGCTGCTCATACTTTTTATTAATCCAATTTTATTATTATTCATAAGCAGTTTGTTTTTGGTTATCCAACGGACAGGAATGTCCGTTGTACTTGGTTTTTACAATAAGCCCTGTAAGGGCGAAAGATTGGTAACTCCGGGTGTAACCCGGAGGACAAACAACCACTCAAACCCGCAGCAAGCAAAGA
>JAXHVS010000109.1:0-13054 GCA_034189025.1 Bacteroidota bacterium | reverse complement strand
TAGCAACGGACAGGAATGTCCGTTGTACTTGGTTTTTACAATAAGCCCTGTAAGGGCGAAAGATTGGTAACTCCGGGTGTAACCCGGAGGACAAACAACCACTCAAACCCGCAGCAAGCAAAGATGGTATTTACTTGCAATAAAAAACCATGCTGCGAAAAATTCGCAATCGGGAATAATTTGAATTTTTATTTTAAGGGGGTAGGACTGCTAAGGTTAGTTAAGAATTTTTCCACAAACTGTTTTGAGCTTATTAGTCAACGGACAGAGTGTTTTGTGTAGTTAAAAATGTTTAAAATAGCAACGGACAGGAATGTCCGTTGTACAGGAATGTTTTACTAAAACCGTTCCAACAAAACAATATTTTCAACATGGTATGTATGTGGGAACATATCCACTGGCTGCACTTTTACTACTTTATACTTTTCAGCCAGCAGGTTTATATCCCTGGCCTGTGTTGCCGGGTTGCAGCTTACATATACTATTTTTTGCGGCTTTACCTGTATAATCGTCTCTACCACATCTTTATGCATTCCTGCCCGTGGCGGGTCGGTAATGATAACATCCGGATTGCCATGTTTAGAGATAAAATCGGGAGTTAGAATATCTTTCATATCGCCCGCAAAAAATGCTGTATTGTTTATCTGATTTAATTCAGAATTGATTTTTGCATCTTCAATGGCTTCATGAACATATTCTATACCGATTACTTTTTTTGCTTTGGCAGCTACAAAATTGGTGATGGTTCCGGTGCCGGAATAGAGATCGTATACGGTTTCGTTTCCTGTTAAACCGGCAATGTCACGTGCTTTAGTATATAGGTTGTATGCTTGCTCCGAATTGGTCTGATAAAAAGATTTGGGGCCAATTTTAAATTGCAGGTTTTCCATTTTTTCAATAATATGATCTTTGCCACTAAACAACACAACTTCCTGGTCGGTAATGGAATCGTTGGATTTGGAATTTACGATATACATCAACGATGTGATCTGTGGGAATTTATCAGCAATATATTGTAACAGGCTGTTTATGTTATCCTGATCGTCATAATAAAACACAGGAATCACCATAACATCCCCTGTAGTAGATGTTCGTATAATCAGGTTTCGCAGGAATCCTTCTTGCTTGCGCAGATCGAAGAAGGAAAGGTTATTTTTTTCTGCATACTCTTTAAACGCCAGTCTAATTTCGTTCGAAGGTTCTTCTTGCAAATAGCAGTGCTTGATATCTACAATTTTATCCCATAACCTTGGAATATGAAATCCGAGGGCATTGTTATTTTCTATTTTTTTATCGGTATCTATCTCGTCCCGGGTAAGCCATCGGTTATTTGAAAAGGTAAATTCCAGTTTGTTCCGGTAATACCTGGTTTTTTCCGAGCCTAAAATGTAATCTACTTGAGGAAGATCTACTTTAGCGATTCGTTCCAAATTGTCAATAACCTGCTGGTGCTTAAATTTTAATTGCTCACTGTAGGGTAACATCTGCCACTTACATCCGCCACAAACACCAAAATGTTCGCAAAAAGGTTCGATGCGTATATCCGAATATTTGTGAAATTTTACCGGATTGGCTTCCATAAAACTTTTCCTCGATTTGGTGGGTTGAATATCCACAATATCACCCGGAACGGTTTGTTTTACGAAAACTACTTTATTTTCAATACGGGCAATCGATTTCCCTTCGGCTGCAAAGTCTGTAATTTCAACATTTTCAATAACTGATAATCTTTTCTTTCTTCGTGCCACAGTGTAACTCCTTTTATTTTTTACAAAGATATAATTTTTAATCCGTGAATTGGAAGATTTGTAAAATAGTGAATTAGTAAATTCGTAAAATGGTGAAATAGTAAATTTGTTGATTGGAAAAAAGATATTGAAATCTTGAATAATGCATCCTTAAACTTGTATCTTGCTTCCTGCTGCTTTCTGCCGCTTTCATTTTTTTTTTAATCTAGAGTATCAGTGTTCTATTGTCTCAAGTTTCAGATTTCAAATTTCAAGTTTCTAATTTCTACTTCCACACCTCAACTTCTTACAGATTATTTTATCTTTGCGGAAATTAAAAATCAATATGATTTCTGTTGATCAGCTTACGGTTGAGTTTGGCGGTTTTAAATTGTTCGATCAGGTTTCTTTCCTTATTAACCCAAAGGACAGAGTAGGTTTGGTGGGTAAAAACGGTGCCGGAAAATCTACACTGCTTAAAATATTTATGGGGATTCAGCAACCTACCAAAGGAATAGTTACTGTTCCCGGAGATATCCGGCTGGGGTATTTGCCACAAAATATGATTTGCAGAGATGAACGAACTGTTTTTGAAGAAACTCGCGAAGCGTTCTCCGAAGTGTTAGCTTTAGATCGCAGCATAAAGAAAATAAACAATCAGCTGGCTGACAGAACCGATTACGAGTCAAAAGAATATCTGGATCTAATTCATGATTTAACCGAAGCTACCGAGCGGTATCAACTGCTGGGAGGTGATTCTATAGAAGCATCCATTGAGCAAACTTTAGCAGGGTTAGGTTTTAAGCGAAGCGATTTTGTACGTCCCACATCTGAATTTAGTGGGGGGTGGCGAATGCGAATTGAACTGGCAAAAATTTTGCTCAAAAAGCCGGATGTTTTGTTGCTCGATGAGCCCACCAATCACCTGGATATTGAAGCCATTCAATGGTTCGAGAATTTTTTGAAAGAGTATCCTGGAGCGGTTCTCTTAATCTCGCACGACAGGGCATTTTTGGATAACATAACCAATCGTACCATAGAAATTTCTCTCGGTAAAATTTATGATTATAATGTGGCTTATTCGAAGTTCGAAGCGTTAAGAAAAGACCAGCGCGAACAACAGCTGGCTGCTTACCGTAATCAACAAAAAATGATTGAAGAAACGGAAGCATTTATCGAACGGTTTCGCTATAAAGCTACAAAAGCAGTACAGGTACAATCGCGTATTAAACAACTGGAGAAGCTCGACCGGATTGAGATTGATGAGTTTGATATCTCAAAATTAAATATAAAATTTCCTGAAGCGCCACGCTCAGGCGATTTAGTAATTAATGCCCGTAACCTGAGCAAGAGTTATGGTGATTTAGAGGTTTTGAAAAATCTGGAATTTACCATTCAGCGTGGCGAACGGGTTGCTTTTGTTGGCAGAAACGGTGAAGGAAAAACAACCTTATCAAGAATGATTGTTGGTGAGCTCGATTATACCGGTGAATTAAAAATTGGGCATAACGTTTCGATTGGTTATTTTGCACAAAACCAGGATGAGTTGTTGGATGAGAATAAAACAGCACTTCAGGTTATTGATGATGTAGCTGTTGGTGATGTAAGAACAAGAATTCGGGATATCTTAGGGGCTTTCCTTTTTAGCGGCGATGAGGTGGATAAGAAAGTAAAAGTGCTTTCAGGTGGCGAAAGGTCAAGGCTGGCAATGGCTAAATTGCTCCTTGAGCCTTATAACCTGCTGGTGTTAGATGAGCCTACCAATCACCTGGATATGCACTCCAAAGATATATTGAAAAATGCATTGCAGGATTTTAAAGGAACAATTATTGTCGTATCGCACGATAGGGAGTTTTTAGATGGATTGGTTGATAAAGTGTTTGAGTTTAGAAATAAAAATATAAAAGAGCATTTGGGTGGTATTTATGAGTTTTTGCAAAAAAGGAGATTGGAGAATCTGCAGCAATTAGAGCAAAAAGCAAAAGAAAAAAATGTTGTTAAAGAAAACAAGAATAACGATAGTAAAGAAGCCTATTTGGAGCGGAAGGAATTAGATAAGAAAATTAGAAAAGCAGAAAAAGATGTTCAAAATAGCGAACAAAAAATTGAAAAGCTGGAAAAAGAAATTGCCGAGATAAATTTAAAACTTTCAGATACTGAACAGATGAATCATGACTCGTCACTATTTTCAAGGTATGAAGAGTTAAAGAAATGGCTTGAAAATGAGATGTGGCATTGGGAAAAGTTTATCGAAAATTTGGAAAACTTGAAAGATGACAGATTTTAACTATTTTTATATCTGTTACATAAAACAATATGTTTAAATACGGGAAATATCTTATCTTCTTTATGGTGATGATTTTAGCTGCTTGTTCGGGCAGTAGAAAAACGACTACTCCCAGAAATCTCAGAATGATTTATCATCCGGGCAGCTCATCGTTGCATCCACAAGTTAAAGTTTATAATACTTCGGATACCTCCTCTTTGCTTTTAGTGAAAGTTTATACCCGCGAGCTTTTATATAATCTGGCAAATACAGAGAAAAAGTTGTTATCCAGGGTGGGTGTTTTTTATTCATTATATCATTTTAATGAAGATAAAGAAAAAGAGCTTGTTGATAGTGCAACCACAACATTTAAGTTTGAGAAAAATCCTAATATACAATATCAATTGTTAAAAATTGATGTGCCCGCAGAAGCAGGCAAAGAATATATGCTTGAGGTTATTACAACTGACCTTAATCGAAAAAATAAACAATATTCATTTTTAAAAATTGATCGTACAATTGATCCTTCCATACAGGATTTTTTAATTTATAATAAACATAATTCTGAGCCCATTACTGCATCATTTATCAACGAGTCTATCGCATTTAAAATTAATCATTACCAATATGATTTAGATTCATTAAATGTGTATTATTTTTTGCCTGCTGATGATGTACCACCTCCGCCTGAAATGAACGATACGCTGATAACATACTATTCAGGATATGATACCACATGGGTTTGTTATCTCGATTCTATTGATTACTCAAATTTCTCGAAGAAAGGGATGTATTATTTTTCATCAGAACCGGAGCCGCAAGATGGTTTTGCCTTATTTAATTTTGGTAAAGATTTTCCGGTTGTTCGCACACCCGATGAATTATTGGCTCCATTGGCATATCTGCATGAAATTGATTCTGTTGCTGCACTAGACACAACGGGTAAATACACCAAGCTGTATGTTGATAATTTTTGGCTGAAAAGGGCAAATAATATGGAGCGGTCAAGAGAATTAATTAAGCTTTTTTATAACCGGGTGTTTTTTGCCAATGTTTACTTTACATCGTATGTGGAAGGTTGGCGTACCGACCGTGGAATGATTTATATTATTTATGGATTGCCCGACCATATCTACAAATCCGGAGAAGAAGAACGATGGATTTATTATCACGACCCGATGGGGCCGGGGATTACCTTTTATTTTAATTATCAGCAAAACCCCTATAGCTTAAATCATTTTACCCTTAACCGGGAAAAATTAAAATATTCCGATTGGGATACCTTTATTAAGCTTTGGAATAGTGGTGAAATTTTTTATAATGCTGATGATGTATATAGATAAATTAGATACTCAATAATATATATAATTAAAGTGAAACAGGATAAAGATTTTATTTTTGGTATACGCCCGGTTATTGAAGCGATTAATTCCGGAAAAAATATCGATAAATTAATGATCCGTAAGGGATTAAGAGGCGAGTTGTATTATGAACTGATGGCCCTGGTAAAACAATTTGAAATACCTATTCAGATTGTTCCTAACGAGCGGATTAACCGGGTAACACAAAAAAATCATCAGGGTGTTTTAGCTTTTATTTCGCCCATCGAATTTCAACATATTGAAAAAATTATTCCCTCGTTGTACGAAAAGGGAAAAGCACCACTCATTGTTATTCTCGATAAAGTTACCGATGTTCGAAATTTTGGAGCCATTTCGCGAACCGCAGAATGTGCTGGTGTTGATGCTTTGATAATACCTGAGAAAGGTTCGGCAAGGATTTCTGCCGATGCTGTAAAAACCTCTGCAGGGGCCTTGCATAAAGTACCTGTTTGCCGTGTAAAAAGCCTTACTAAAACAATACGTTTTTTGCAGGATAGCGGAGTACAAATTATTGCTGCTACTGAAAAAGCGTCAGATTATTATTATCAGGTTGATTTTACCATACCCACGGCCATTTTAGTGGGTGCCGAAGATCGTGGTGTAGCCATTGAGTATCTTAAAATTTGCGATAAAATGGTAAAAATACCTGTTTTGGGCGAGATCGAATCGCTTAATGTTTCCGTTGCTGCTTCCATATTGATTTATGAAGCCGTAAAACAGCGTTTATCTTAAATTATTTCCTTTCCTTAAAATAGTAAATGTTTCTTTTCATTATTACGCCATTTGGCTTGATAATCGTATTGTACAAAATATATTTTAAGATCAGCCTGATAGTCATAATCCGTAAAGAAAATGGTTTTGTCAGCCTGGTATGAATGATCGGTAAAATACCATAACCCTTGATTTCCTTTTGCTTGATAATCATATTTAACTTTATAAACCAATAGATCGGCCTGGTAGTCATGCTGAGTAACAAAAACTTTTATATCAGCCTGATAATCGTAATTAACTGAATAAATTTTTTGTGCAATAGATTTTGTGAGAAATAATCTACAAAATAGAAGGGTAATTAAAATAGTTTTTTTCATAACTATTTTTTATTTATTTGATTTTTGTGAGAAAATATCGCCTATAAGTCTTAAATCATCCCCCGAAGGATTTTGAAAAATTCTTAAATCAAATTCAGGCACAACGGCCAGGATATGGTCAAAAATATCGGCTTGTACCTGTTCATAATTTCCCCACGACTGTTCTTTGCTAAAACAATAGATTTGTATGGGTAATCCTTTTTCTGTGGGTTGAAAATGACGAACCAGTGTGATATAAGGGGGTTTGTTAGCATGAATTTTGGGATGCTTATCAAGATATATTTCAACATATTTTCTAAAAACACCCACATTGGTTAAGTTTCTGCGGCTAACCCTATCGTTTTCAACGCCTAATTTTTTGTTGTGTTTTTCTATTTCTTCCTGTTTCTGAATAATATAATCGCGGATGAGTTTTATTTTTTTAAATTTTTCGAGCATCTCATGGGTACAAAATTGAATACTTTTAATATCGATATAAACCGAGCGCGAAATTCTTCGGCCCTTCGATTCTTCCATTCCCTTCCAGTTCTGAAATGATTCAGAGATCAGTGCATAAGTAGGTATTGTGGAAATAGTTTTATCCCAGTTTTGTACCTTAACGGTGTGGAGGGTTATTTCCAGAACTACTCCATCGGCATTTCTGCTAGGCATCGAAATCCAGTCTCCCGGTTTTACCATTTTGTTGGCCGAGAGCTGGATACTGGAAACAAAACCCAGAATAGTATCTTTAAATACCATAATAAGAATTGCTGCTATAGCTCCTAAACCAGCAATTAGGGTTACTGGAGATTTGTCCATCATTACCGATAAAATAAAGATTATACCGATAAAATAAATGATTATTTTAACGGCCTGGATGTATCCTTTAATAGGCCTTTCGTTTGATACCGGAAGGGTTAAATAAAGATTATGAACACCCGATAGAAAAGCATCGATTACCAGCATCCCTACAAATATCATGTAAATATTAGCTGCTGATTTTATCAAAGATGAAATTTCCGGATAACTGTTTAGTCCAACCACAGCAAAATAATATATTACAATTGCCGGAGCCAGATGTGCAACCCGATTAAGGACTTTTCGGTGAAAAATAATATTATCCCAGTTATTGCGTGTTTTTTTTATGATTTTATTTATTACATTAATTAATATTTTTTTGACTACAAAATAGGCTAACCATGATAAAAACAGGATGATCAAAACAATAAGGATGATTTTAATTGCCGATGCATAGTTCTCGGGTAATCCCAGTTTCAGAAGTAACTCTTTTAATTTTAAAACAAAGGATGAATTCATAATCTAAGATTTTAACTAAATATTGATTAAATTTAGCGATTAAAATTAACGTTTAATATTTACACAAACAAAAATCACTATGAGATTTATTTCTTTTACTCAAATTAAATGGAGTGTATGCTTTCTAATGTTTTCTTTTGCTGCCTATCCCGGATTTGCTCAAGTAGAATATGAACAATATTTTACCGATGAAACCATGCGTATTGATTTTATTTTTGCCGGAAATGCTGAAAATGAACAGATTTATCTTAAAAAGATTAAAAAAGAACCTTTTTGGGGTGGTACAAAAACTCAATTGATTAATCCGCTTGATTATGGTGAATATAAAGTGGAGGTTTTTGACCTTAAATCCAATAAGATGATCTATAAATCAGGCTTTTGTACATTATTCGAAGAATGGCAAACAACTAACGAAGCCCAAAAAGTGGATAAAGGTTTTCAGCAAACTATTATTTTCCCTTATCCAAAACAAATGGTGCGGTTAAAATTATTCAGCAGGAGTTGGGAAGGAGATTTTAATGAAATTTTTACCCTGGAAATTAATCCGGAAGATTATTTTATCAATCCCGAAAAACATAGTTATCCATTTGAGAAAATAGTAGATAATGGAACATCCAATAAAAAGGTTGATATTGCTTTTTTAGCAGAAGGATACACTAATGAAGAAATGGATAAATTTAAAAAGGATGTACAACGTTTTGTGAGTTACCTGTTTAGTCAGCCTCCTTATGATAAAGAAGTAGACAATTTCAATATCTGGATTGTAAAGTCAGCATCTGAAGAATCGGGTACCGATGTCCCCGGGAAAGATATCTATAAAAAGACCGTAATGAACAGCAACTTTTATACATTTGATAGTGATAGATATTTGACAACAGATAATTTTTTTAAAGTTCGTGATGTTGCTTCTGTTGTACCATACGACGATATTTGTATTGTTGTAAACTCCAAAAAATATGGTGGTGGAGGTATTTATAATCATTACGCTATTTTTACTGCTGATCATCCATTGGCTGAAAAAGTATTTATTCATGAATTCGGCCATTCCTTTGCAGGTTTAGGAGATGAATATTATACATCATCCACGTCCTATAATGATTTTTTTAATTTAGAAATTGAACCATGGCAGCCTAATCTTACTACCTTAAAAGCATTTGATGACAAATGGAAACATTTAATTGATGAGGATACACCCATTCCAACTCCGCGTAAAAAAGAGTTTAATCAAACGGTTGGTGTTTTTGAAGGTGGTGGTTATGTTAGTGAAGGAATGTTTAGCCCGTTTATGGATTGCCGGATGAAAAGTAATGCTGCCGAAGGTTTTTGTCCTGTTTGCCATGAAGCAATTATTAAAATGATAAAAACCAAATCAGAATAAAATAAAAAAACATCCGATGTAAAATTACATCGGATGTTTTTTGATAAAAATTCTTCTTTTTTTTCTATTCTTTTCGCAGATGTTTACGGGCGATAATATAGTATACAATAAGCCCTGCGCCACCAAAAAAGAATATCATGGACAGATACGCAACTCCCTCGTTAACAGATGTATTTTGGTATAAAACTTCGCCCAATAAGAATCCAATGGCAATGCCAATAAATAATATGCCATATTTTAAACTGGGCGATACATTGGCATCTTTATTAAAGATTGATGCAGTTACGCCTTTTTCAATGAGCGCTAATCGCTCTTTTCTGCGAATAAATAAATGAAAAATTCCATATACTAGTGCAAAAAATGCAATGGGTACTAAAAATTCTAAACTATTCATAATTTTTTGTTTTAGTTTAACAGTGTTTAATTATTTCGACGCTTACTTTTAAAATTGGGTTACAGGTTTTTTTGTAAAATTTAAAAATAATTGAAATACATTATTTGTTAACCACAGTAGGCACAGAGTGATTCTCGACTCGGAGTTTCACAGCGTACTCATTTATGTGTTGTTGATTATTTTAAAATTCACCTCGATTTAATCGTTATTTAAAACGTTTGCTCGTTTGATTTGGTTAGTATATTTACTCCTCTTTGGTAAGCTCAAATACACCACCGCCTTGTTTTAGCGTCAATTTATTATTGTTCGGGAAAAATTCAATTTTTAACGAAGCCTGGTCAAATTTAAATTTATGTTCATCATAAGCTTCCAAAGGAAATGAAGGCTGCCCGGTTCCCTTTCCCATTAAGATATTATCTTTTTTTGTGATGGTTAACTTTAACGGGAAATCAGGGCTCGAATAAACACCTAAATATTTATCTAACTCTTTCGAAGTAAGTTTAATGGCTTCTTTAAATTCAGGCAGCTTATATTCTTTTCCGAAATAAATACTTAGCACTCCTATAAGAATATCATTCATGGGCATTACCACACCATTTGATAAGTAAGCAACAGAAACTTTATCATCAGGAAAGTAAAATGCATTGGACTGAAAACCATCTATTCCTCCGGTATGCCCAAATGCTTTTCTCTCATAAAAAGGAACCTGAAAAAGTCCCATCCCCATTCCATTTTGGATATCCATCATTTTGTTCAATGATTCTTTAGTTACAATTTTGTAATTAAAAAGACAATTAAGGAAAATATTTAAATCGTTTGGCGTAGATACAATACTTCCGGCACCCACTGGAACACTCATGTCTGTTTCAGTTGCTAACTCCCATTTATTTAGCATATGATAAGATAAGGCTTCATTATTTTTTGTGTTGATATTAGAGCCAAAATAGGTGTGTTTTAATTCGCAGGGTTGAGTTATAAATTCTTCGAGAATTTTTGAAAAATTCTTTCCGGCCACATCTTCGGCAATAAAAGAGAGCAAAACATAATTAGCGTTGGAATATTCTGTTTTTTCACCGGGCTCAAAAACACTACCATTAGCTGCTATTTTTTTTACTAACTCCTCCTTTGTTATGGGTTGCTCCATCCACGATAAATAATCACTTGCAGACGTAAAATTATAGATCCCGCTTTGGTGTTTTAAAAGATGCTCAATGGTTATTTTATCGGCATTAGTAATTTCAGGGAAAAATTTTGCCAGTTTAGTATCCAGTGAAAGTTTATTTTGTTCCACCAGTTTCATAATAATAGTTGCCGTAAATGTTTTGGAAATGGAGCCAATTCTGAATTTAGTGTCTTTATTTATAGGTATTTCTTCTTCAATATTTAAAAATCCAATTGTATTTTGATACACCTCTTTACCCTCTTTAACGATTGAAATACTGCCCATTCCCTTATCATTATTTTCGATAATAGAGAACAAACTATCCATTTTGGTTTGGTTAAAGTCTTGTGCCAATGTGCTTAAGCTAACAAATAGTGCCAGTGTTAATGTTTTTAATTTCATTTTTTTCTTTTTAATAATTATACATTTGTTTTTTTACTGTGACGTTATTTTTGGAAAACAGGTTACATGTTTTTTTAATAACTTGTAACCTAATTCAGGATTAAGGCGTCTTAAAAATAAACGATCAGATTTTGAAGCAGGAAAAACAGTATATACAAAGAGTACTTAGTGGAGATGTTCATGCATTTAGTTATCTGGTAGATAGGCATAAAAGTATGGTTTATACTATTGCTTTACGAATGGTAAAGAATCCTGAAACGGCTGAAGAACTGGCACAGGATGTTTTTGTTAAAGCTTTTCAATCGTTGGAAAGTTTTAAATTTGAATCAAAATTTTCAACCTGGTTATATCGGATAACTTATAATGCAGCGATTTCAAATTTGAGAAAAAAAAGTTTGGAAACGGCTGATATTGATAATGTTCAGCTTCCTGAGGCCGAAGTTATGGATACTTATAATGCTATTACGGATTTAAAAAATAACGAACAACGATTATATATTAAACAAGCTATTGAACAGCTGAAAGAGGAAGATGCACTAATGATTACCCTTTATTATTTAGATGAGAATTCTGTGGAAGAAATAGGTGCGATAACCGGTTTTACCATCTCAAATGTAAAAGTTAAATTGCATCGTGCAAGAAAACGATTTTACGCAGCGTTAAAACTTATTTTGAAAGATGAAGTAAAGATGATATTATGAGCAAAGAAGAAAAAAATATCGATAGGAATACCCGTGATTTAATTCAAAAAAACGGAAAAGAAAATCCTTCTGACAGTTTTACAAACAATGTTATGGCTCAAATTATGAAAGGCCCGTCACTGGAATTTAACTTTTCATTTACCAAAGATGAAAAGGAGTGTAAAACCTGTTTGTTTTTATCAGTTGCTGCAATGTTTATCGGATATATGTTCTTCGTTTTATTAAAAAACGATTTTAATCTTGTTAAAAGTTTTGAGCATTCATTTTCTGCAAAATATTTAAATATATTTTTCGATTTTTTTGCACAAATATATTATGAGTTGAGCTTATCTCCTTATGTCCTTTTAGGATTAGCAGGAGTTATTGTGCTGATTATTATTGATAAATCTGTTGTAAAATTTCTTCACTCACTATAAAAAAGAACGTCCCGATTAAACGATTTTTTTTACAGGATAAGTTGTTTTTGTTTTTATATTTTTGTCATATTTTTCCTAAGCGCGCAAAGAGTTATCGCCTTTTTATATAAAATCATAATTAAATTTTTTAGATTTGACAAAAATAAGAATTATAGACTTTGGAACCCTTAACTACAGAAATTATAATTGATGGTATACGTACTCAGGATAAAACAATTTTAAAGGCTATATATTACACATACTTCCCTCCCGTAAAAAGATTAATAGAAGATAATACAGGAAGCGAACAGGATGCAAAAGATATTTTTCAGGAAGCTTTAATTATTATTTATCGCAAGATTAAAGCAGGAAACCTTAAAATTCATACTTCGTTTAAAGCCTATATCTTTGCTGCTTGTCGGAAACTTTGGTTAAAAGAATTATTGGCAAGAAATGAGCAAATGGAGAATCTTGCAATTTTTTTTGAGTATCAAAATACTCCCGATATAAACATAGATGAATACAGAAAACACAAACAATATCAATTATATCAAAAGCATTTTAATCGGCTGGGGATAGAGTGCCAAAAGACACTAAAATTATTTTTAAAAGAAAAACCCTTTAAAGAAATTGCTAAAAAGCTTGGTACTTCTTATGATTATATAAGAACTAAAAAGAAAAGATGTATGGATAGATTAATTAGATATATTAAAGAAGACCCTGAGTATAAAAGGTGGAAATAAAGGATCACTTCATATTTCGGGTGGATAATTAAATAATTTCATTATAAATTTTATTCTATATAATTATTTATTTTGAATTTGTTTTACTGATAGAAACATGAATACATAGTATTTATACTT
>JAXHVS010000108.1:0-50879 GCA_034189025.1 Bacteroidota bacterium | reverse complement strand
TAAAATAAAATGAATGTAAAATGGAATCATCAAACACCTTATAATTAACTATTTGATGATCTTGTTTGATTAACAAAGGTTTGATTTATAAAATTTTATTTATTAGTGCGAAACATTAATATTTTATACCCAAATTATGCGATTATTCCCTTTGGCCATGAGCTAAAGGTTCTCGCTCACGACGAAGAAATAGTAAAGTTTTCACTTCACTCATTCAGTGAAAACATACAATTTCTATGTCGGGGTTAAGCCTAAGTAAAGCGCTATTTCGTTTTACTCATATCGCTCAACTTAGGTTATATACTTTTTACTTCTTTATTTCCAATTCCAGAGGCTTTATCTCTTCGCCCCAATAAACGGTAGTATGTGGAAATGGAATTTCGATTCCTTTTTCGTCGAAAGCCTTTTTAAGCCTTTTGCGGTATTCGCGTCCTAATGTCCACTGATCCCCTGGAACAGTTTTTAAACGGGCTTTTATAATAATAGCACTATTATCAAACTTATCTAACCCAAATATTTCTAATGGCTCTTTAATTCTTTCTTTATATTCCGGATCCGACAACATCTTTTCACCAACTTCCTGCATTACTTTTATAACATCATCAACATTTTCTTTATAAGCCACGCCAATATCAAAAACCATGGCCGACCATTCTTTGGTCATATTAGATATGGTGTTAATTTTACCATTTTGTAAAATATGAACAACTCCGGAAAAATCACGTAAAGTAATTGTTCGTAATTCGATTTTTTCAACTAATCCACCGGTGCCGTTAATAATCGCCACATCGCCAGCACGAACCTGGTTTTCGAGCAAAATAAAAAAACCAGAAATAAAATCCCTTACCAGTTCCTGTGCTCCAAAACCTACAGCCAGACCTAATATACCGGCACCTGCAAGAATAGGCCCTATATCCACTCCAAACTTCTTAAACAGAATCATCAAAAAGATGGTCCACACAATTATTTTTCCTACCCCTTTGAGTATACTTAATAAGGTATTTATTCTTTTGGATGCTTCCTGAGTATCCAAACTTTCGCTTTTAGTAGCACGATGAATTAATAGTTTATTTAACCGGCGAATAAGAATATTTAAAAATTTTAACGTAACAAATAATAAAACTAAAAGAATAAGGATTGACGGCCCCTGGCCTATTATCCAATCTACAAAGCGTTGTAAAACATTTTGCCAAAAGTCTTGAGTAAAAATTTCTTGTACCATATCTCTTTTTTTAGTTTATTTAATTTATTGTTTTTACATGCTGCACACCAATTAATCTATCATAATTTCCTCTGAAATCGTGATAGTAAACCAGCACGGAATAGCTGTTTTCGGTTTGTACGTGATTGCCATCAATAAAAGTAAAATCGGGCTGATTATCTTTAACTAAAACATACCGGTAATTATAGTATCCCTGTTTTAGTAACAAACGGCATTCGTATGCTTTTTGCTCGAAATTGTATCGCATTTTATTTTCGTTTGTAAAATTATAATTGGATAAAGCACCCCAAACATAAATATCCCCATTTTGAACAGGAGCATTCATATTCAATGTAAAGTAAACATAGGCATAATCTGCTTCGGTGTGGGGGTCATTACTTTGGGTTACATCAATTTTAAATTGTCCATTTATATCCTGCTTATATTCATAATCATCAAATGTTCTATCCTTATTCTCAGTCAATTGAAAATGATACATCTGATTTGCAAAACTTATATTTTGAATGTTTTCTCCGGCATAATGGATGTTTTTTGTGTTAAAATGATGAAACTCATTTCCACCTTTAAACTTTAAGCGGCTAAAATCATTAAAAATAAATTCATTGTTACGAATAATATCCGGTTTTTCTATAACCAACAACTGTTTCCAGTTGAAGTTTTTTAACACATGAACTTTTATATTATGGTCGATATCATAAAAATCAGAGCCAATATATTCTACTTTTATTTCCAGCTGCTGATCATTATAAAAATAGCTAGATTGCGCCATATTTTTTATCTGGGTCTCAATTTGTGTTTGAGATTCAACCAGCATAAAACGTTTGGTAAAAACAATCTCTTCCGGATTTGAACTATCATAAACTTTTATTATATAATTTCCTGAAAGTACAGGTTTTACATAATCATTGGGTAAATAAAGGGTATAATGTGTATAGTCAACGGTAGTATTAAAAGATGATTGATATTGATCTATTTGATCTTCAAAATAACCATCTATATATTCACTGGGATCAATATCCGAAGGATTCCAGTCGGCATTGCAGTGAATAATGGTATAATAATAATCTTTAATATCGGCATCTAAATCGTCAAATACCAGTTTTAATTTCTTATTGGAGATTAAATCTAATACAGGAAATGAAAGTTCATCACCTTCCACAAACATCAAGGCCGTTTTAATATTTTGTTTATAAATTTTATCTTGGATAATATCCTGGGCAGCCGTTTGTATACTATAAATAAGAATAAAAAGAATAAAAATTTTTTTCATATAAAGTTTAATTTATAACAAATATAAGAACATTTAACTGAACAAATATTATCTTTATTACCATTTAAAAAAGGTATTTTACATTTTAACATCAAAAATATACAATTATGAAACAACAAATCCTTTTACTTACTACACTAATTTTACTGCATTTTACAGCTTTCGCAGGACCTTCGGATTTAATCAAAAAAGCCGGAACATCAAAAGATTATCCTCATGCGGATTATCTGGTTGTTTTAGACGAAACTATTGTGGATATGCAAGAATCCGGATTGAGTTACAACGATATCCATAAAGTATTAAAAGTTTTAACACCACAAGGTGCAAAGCAACTTAATCATTTGATTTTTGATTACGATCCGCTTTCTGCGTTTATTGAAATTAAAGAAGTGAAAATTTACCGTGACAATGGTGTGGTAGAAATTTTAGGCAAAGACCGGATATACGACTATCCGGCACCTGCACGTGCTATTTATTGGGGTGCACGTCAGAAAATGGTTGATTTTGGAAGACTGGAGCCCGGTGATGGTATTGAGGTAACCCTGTTTAAAAAGGGATTTACTTATGCTTTATTATACGACAATACCCAGCCAGATGATTCGAAATACATACCTCCAATGCGCGGACATTTTTACGATATTGTCGAATTTTGGAATAACCAACCCGTATTAAAAAAAGTTTATGAAGTCACAATTCCTAACACAAAAGAGTTACATTATAAATTTTTTCATGGTAATGTAAAAACGTTTATCCACGACCAGGGCGAAAAAACTTTGTATCGTTTTACCAAAGAAAATATGATGCCTTTGAAACGAGAACCAGGAATGGTTGCTCTTTCTGATGTAGCACCCAAATTATTATTAACAACAACTGCCCAGTGGGAAGAAAAGTCGATATGGTTTTACAATGTAAACGAAGATTTTGGTAGTTTTGAATCAACCCCCGAGATAGATAAAAAGGTAAACGAAATTTTAAAAGACGCACAAACAGAAATGGACAGCATCTCCTTATTAAACCATTGGGTTGCCGATAATATAAGATACTCAGGAATCTCGATGGGCGAAGGCGAAGGATACACTCTACATACCGGTGATATGACCTTTACCGACCGCTGTGGTGTATGTAAAGATAAAGCCGGAATGTTAATTACCATGTTGCGTGCTGCCGGTTTTGAATCATACGCTGCCATGACTATGGCCGGGTCTCGAATAGAGGATATTCCTGCCGACCAGTTTAATCATAGTGTAACGGTTGTAAAAAGAAGAAATGGCGAATATATGCTACTCGACCCAACCTGGGTTCCTTTTGTACGTGAGGAATGGTCGAGTGCCGAACAACAACAAAATTACCTGATGGGCCTTCCCGAAGGGGCTGACTTAATGATTACAGATATATCTCCACCCGAAAATCATCCGTTAAAAATAAACGGTATTACAAGCATTTTAGCCGATGGGGCCCTAGAAGGTTCTATTCATCTTACTGCTGATGGACAATCTGATGCTGCCATTCGCGGAATATTTACCCGCAATTTAAAATCAAACTGGGAAACAGCACTCGAGCGTGAGCTAAAAAATATTAACGAAAATATGGAAATTCTCGAAATGAATTTTAGCGATCCCTACGGACATATGGAAGGGCCAATCAATATATCCTTTAAATTTCGTATTCCTGACTATGCCGTAGTTACAGAAAAAGAAATCATTTTCACACCCATTGTAGCTACCAATATTTTTAAACGGGCACAGGCTCATTTGTATACAAATACTTCGCTAGAGGAAAGGGAATATCCGTTTAGAGACAGATGCAGCCGGCTGGTTGAATTAACAGAAGTAGTAACCCTCCCACCCTTTGATGCTGCTATTTACTTAACAAAACAAGAAGATATTAATGGCTCTGCAGCTTCATACAGTGGCAAATATGATATTGAAGAAAATCAAATAAAATTGAGCGAAACGATTAAAATTAAAAAACGAATATTTGAAGCTGATGAATGGCCCAATTATAAGTCGGTGGTTGAAGCACAACATAAATTTGCCAATGAAAAAATAATTTTATCCCGATAAATCGTAAAAAATGAAAATCATGAAAATAAAACATATTATATATTTTATAGCAATAATTTTCCTTGCAGGATCTTGCCAGAAAAGTACAACTGAAGAACAAAACGATGCTCTTTTTAAATCCATAAAAAAGGTTTATGAATTAAATCCTGACGGGTCTATGAATTATCACTATCAACACGAGTTAAAATATATTACCCATTTTTCGTTTAACCGGTTGTATGGTGAATCTTTTATTATTTATAACCCCAATTTTCAAGAGATAACATTCAATAAGGTAGAAACTACTATGGTAGACGGTAAAGTGATTAAAGCACCGGAAAATGCTTTTAACAAAGTTTTACCAAGATTTGCTGCAGGTGCACCTGCTTTTAATCATCTGCGTGAAATGGTGGTTACACACACCGGTCTTGAATTAGGGTGCACCGTTGATTTCGACTACGAAATACATTCAAAAGCTGGATACCTACCCTTTTTAAATAAAAATATTGTTTTACAAGAACTGGTTCCGGTAGAAAACTTAGAGATAGTTGTTAAGGTTCCCGAAGGAACTGAATTGAATTATAAATTGGTAAATATTGACGGGCAGGTAAAAACAACCCAAAAAGATGGATATACTCAATATTCATGGAAATTTAAAAATTTAAAGAACAACGTTTACGAATCCAATCAACCACAAGACCAAAGCCACCTACCCAGGTTAATTTTTTCTGATGTAACCATGACTGAGGCATTACAACAGATTTCCAATAAAGACATGGTTCTAAATGATGATATAAAACAAACGGTTACCCAAAGAATCAGCGGAAAGAAAAAGGAGATTCATATCATTAGAGAATTGCAGAAATTGGTAGGCGATGAGATCAATGATTTTAATATACCTATAGAGTATGCAAGGTTCACCACAAGGCCTATTGAGAAGGTATGGCAATCGAATGGAGCAACACCCCTTGAAAAAAGTATTCTTTTAAATAAGATGCTTAACTTTTCGGGTATCCCTGGTAAATTAATTTATACCATCCCTTCGAAATTGTATGACGAGAATGTTGGAATTCTCAATGAAGCAGGTGAATTTTATAATCTTGTACAAATTAATAATGAGGAGTTTATTATTTCTACTGATGCAAATCAAAAAAATAACCTGCCCTTTTATTTAAAAAACCATGTATTGCTGGATATGAATGCTGAAAGAATGGAACAACCAGTCTCCTCAACAGAATCAGAACCTAAAGTTACGGTAAAAGGTAATTTCCAGTTGAATTCACAAGGGGATCTTTCAGGAAGAACTGAGGTCAGTGTTTTTGGAGCAAATAATCCATACTTAAACTATTTGGATCAGGTTGAAAATGCTAAGGAGGTCCTTCAATCGATATTTACTGGAAATACGATTCAGGATTACGAGGTAAAACAGTTTGATTTCATTGGCAGTAAACTAAGTGCTGATATTGAGCAAAAAGAGATTTGGAAAAACCAGGGAGATTATTACTTTTTAACGCTGCCCAAATCTGAATATGGAATAAAAGGAGAGCATATAGGTATTCTGACTGAAAAACGTGAAAGTCCTTTAAAGCTTTCGCAAAATATTCATGAATCATATCAATATACTGTTACACTACCCGAAGGATTTGCTTTTGTTGCTCCGGATATAACAAAAGAGCTCAACAACAATTTAGGTTCTGTATCAATAACTGTAACCGAGGAGAGCAACACGTTGAATATTAGCCAGTCATTAAAAATCAAAAAATGTGTGATAAATCCTGAAGAATATAGTGCTTTTAGTGATTTATTGAGGCTATGGAGAAATGATACCTATGATGAAATCATTCTAAAGAAAACCAATAAAGAATAATCTATCCCCTGATAAAAAATAGCCTTGATATTATTCAGGGCTATTTTTTTTATCACTATCTAAGTACCTCATAAATTGTGCCCGTTCATAAATTACAGGCTTGTTAACTTTTCGGTAGCTCAGTTTCCCGATAAAGTCGTCGAGTTTTGCATAGCCTTTCTCATTCATCCAGCTTTCCATTTGTTGCAGCATTAAACCAATATGCTTTGCTGTATTTTTATAAAGGGCAGAAGCCACTTGTACAGACTGAGCTCCTGCTAACAATGCTTTAATGGCAGCATATCCGTCAGTTATCCCGGTTGATGCAGCCAGGTCGCAATGCACCTTGTCCGAAACCATTCCCACCCATCGAAGGATATTATTTAATTCTTCGGGCAAACTAAATATTCGTGATGACACCATTTCTTCTTTTTCAAGATCAATATCAGGAGCATAAAAACGATTAAACAGAACCATTGCAGAAATTTCTTCCTCAGATATTTTAATCAAACTATCAGCCATTCCTGTAAAATAGGAGCTAAGCTTTACAGCTACAGGCAAATTGGTATTTTTGCGAACACTTCTGATAATATCAAAATAGATATCCTCAATCTCTATGCTGCTAAACTTTTGGTCGCCAGGCATTAAAAATAAATTTAACTCTATGGCATCAGCTCCTGCAGATTCAATTCGCTGTGCAAAATAGACCCATTGGCCAACCGAATAACAATTAAGGCTTGCTATTACCGGGATATCAACTTTACTTTTGGCATCCTCAATTAAATGAAGGTATTCATCCAACGAATGTTTTCGGGTATAATAAGAAATATAATCCTCTGCTTCGGCATAGTTATTATATAAATTCCCTGCAGCTAATAAATTTATTTCCATCATTATCTGCTCTTCAAACAAAGACTTTAACACAACAGCACCTGCTCCGTTTTTTTCAAGATTTTCTACCTTTTCCGCTGTGTCAGTCAACCCAGAGCTTGCTGCAATAATTGGATTCCGCAAATGAAATCCCATGTACTTTGTTGATAAATCAGCCATAATTATATATTTTGATTATAAATATTGATTACCTAATCAATTAACAATGTCAGTTGAATAATTGTTCTTTTTTTACTCATTTTATCTAACCATTTTTTTTCATATCTTTCATCTTTCTAATAAATATGGATAAAAAATCAATTATTGAAGTATTTACCGACGGAAGTTGTAACACAAAATTAAACATCGGAGCATGGGCTGCTATTATCTTTCAGGAAGGTAAAAAAAAGATAATAGAGGGTATTGAAAAAGAAACGACCCACAACAGGATGGAATTAATTGCTGTAATAAAAGCTATTGATTATATCGAGAAAACACATGCAGATTCCTGCTTAATACGAATTTTTACGGATAGTCAATATGTTGAAAAAGTCCCATTACGAGCGAAGAAATTAATTGCAAAAAATTTTAAAACAAACAAGGGAAAGGATATCCAAAATAAAGATTTAATTCAATCCCTTATTTTACGATTGCAACAAAAAGATGTGGAATTTGTTAAAGTCAGAGCTCATCAAAAATCAACCTCTACAGTAAACTATAACCGAGAAGTGGATAAGCATGCACGAAAACTGGTAAGACAGGAAGTGGATAAAAAGGATTCTTAAAATAATTTTCTCGGAGGACAACTTAATTCTTAACCTCTTCAATCCATTGATCGATTCCTGGTGTTGATTTAACCTGGTATTGGCCGTTTTCGTCATTGTAAACAAAATAGGCTTCAATATCAGGCAGTGTAGTAACCAGCTCATAAGCTCTTTCTAATCCCATAACCATAAAAGCGGTTGCATAAGCATCGGCAGTCATACAATCATTGGCAATAACAGTGGCACTCAGCAAAGAATGTGTAACTGGAAATCCGGTTTTTGGATTAATGGTATGTGAATATTTTACTCCATTGCGTTCATAAAATTTACGATAGTTACCCGATGTTGCTAAAGATTTATTGGTTAAGGTTATAATCGCTTGTAGTTTTTCACCAGGAATCATATTGTTATCTTCGGGTTTATCAATTCCTATTCGCCAGGGCTTTTGTTTAGGATTCAATCCTTTGGTTTTTACTTCTCCTCCAATTTCTACCAGGTAATTATCAACTCCTTTTTTTTCTAAAAAATCAGCAACAATATCAACAGAATAGCCTTGGGCTATAGCATTCATATCTATCATTATCCTTGGATCGGATTTTATGATTAATGAATCTTTTATGGTAATTTTATTAAACCCTACAAATTCCAGCAAACTGTCAACTAGCGAATTAGTAATTCCCGATCGATTATGAAAACCAAAGCCCCATGCATTTACTAAAGGTGCAACGGTAATATCAAATGCCCCATCTGTATTTTTGTAAACTTCGTGGGCTTTTGCAAATACAGTTTGTAGATATGAATCAGGAATATTCAATTGATTGTTATTGATTTTTGTTATCACAGATTGTGAATTATAAATGGATAACGATGAATCAAAATTTGCCAAAAGGGCTTCAATTTCAGGTTTAAAGACAAGACTATCAGGGCTTTCGTAGGTAATTGAATAAGTGGTTCCCTGGGTAAAACCGCCAATGGAAATATAGTTTGTATCTGGTTTTCGTTGACAACTAGATAAAAAAGAAAAAAGAAAAAAGAAAAATAATATCTTTTTCATGATCAGCATTTTATTGCATTATTAAAAACTAACACGAAGTTAAGAACATTTTTGTCTAAAAATAAATAATTTTATTAAATTATTAAAATTGAAAAAATACCTCCAATTATGAAAAAAGTATTGACAATTATTATAAGCCTGTTTCTATTTTTCCCGCATACAAAGGCTCATCCATGGAAACCGGATCACTATGTCATTATTGATACTGATTGTGGTTTAGATGATTTCAGAGCAATCCGGTTAATGCTAGAGTCATCAAATATTAGAATTTTAGCCATTACAACTTCTAATGGAGTTATTAACGCGAAAGACGGCTATTATAAAGTAAAGAATCTTTTACAAGCAACATATCACGAAGGGATTTTGGTAGGGGCAAATAAAAATTCTGAATCAAAAATAATTGATTGTGAAACAGCTCAAAATTTCTGTTGGAGTAATAATAAATATAATAAAGACACAAAATGCATTGAATACACAGAAGTATTAAACAGGGTTTTTGATCATCATAATGGAGAAATAATTTTTATCAACTTAGGAAGCTTAAATACAATCTTTAACTATTTTTCAAAATATCCTAAACATAAAAACAAAATTAAAGAAGTATTATGGACTACAAATTATAAGATGCCTTCTGAAGATTTTAACTATTGTCTGGATTCCTCCGCTTATCATTCTTTTCTCAACTTAAACCTTCCTTTAACGGCTATACATAACGAAATGTTTAAGCAATATAGTGATCCTTGGATAGAGCATCTCAAAGAAACAGGAACACTTCTAAGCGAAGATATCTCAAGAAGCATCAATCAACCAAATAATATATTTTCTAAAAACCTATATGATGAAACTGCATTTTTATACTTATTAAACCCCAATTTTTTTACTCAAAAAATAGAAGAAAATATACTAAAACGAGAACTAGAAACCGACATAGAGTCATTAAATATGGTAATGGATTCGATTTTCTTGAGCAATACGGTGAACACTCAGGCTTTTTCCAGTTTTCCCGAAGGGGAATCGGATTATATCGAAGATATTCAGAATATCATGACAGAAGCTATTCAGAAGTGGGGTAAAGATGAATGGGCAACCTGTGTTTTAACCTGCGAAATACACCGGCATGTTGGTGTTTATACTTTAATAGGTGCAAAAATGGGAGTTCGGGCCAGAGAATATTTTGGTGCCGGTATGGATGAGCTCAAAATTGTTTCCTATGCCGGACTGGAACCACCTTTTAGTTGTTTGAATGATGGATTACAGGTAAGCACGGGAGCAACACTTGGGCATGGCTTGATTTCTGTTCAGAAAAATAGTAAAATACCTCAAGCAGATTTCTATTATCTTGGACAAAAAATTACGATATCATTAAAAGATGAGTATAAAACAAAGGTAGCTTCTAAAATCAAAAAGTTAAGTTATATCCACGGATTAGATAGCAATATTTATTGGGATATGGTTCGTGATATAGCTATTAACGGATGGAAAGACTGGGACAGGCATGAAATATTTGATATAAAAAAATAAAGAGGGTTTCCAAAAAGTGTTTCTTGCTGTTCAAATTTCTAAAATCCTGCCCATCTGGCCAATGCCAATAAGTTAAGAAACAATTTAGTTTTTGAATCTTATAAGACTTTGACAAACACAGCCTGACAATGAGAAGCGAATGTCACACTGAGCTTGTCGGAGTAAATACATTAAAGAAAATACTTTTGGGATAACTTCTTAGAAATATAAGAGAACTATTATCCTCCAAAGTCGTCGAAGTCAACCATTTCGTCAGGCACACCAAGATTGTATAACATGTCTTGAACAGCATCATTCATTACCGGTGGGCCACATAAGTAATATTCAATTTCTTCCGGTTCTTCGTGTTTACTCAGGTACTCATCGTGAACAACCTGATGGATAAATCCTGTCAAACCATCCCAATTATCTTCTTCTTTAGGTTCGGATAATGCGATATGAAATGAGAAGTTTGGAAATTCTTTTTCAATTTTTCTAAACTCTTCTTCATAAAATACTTCACGTAATGAACGTGCACCATACCAATACGAAACTTTCCGATCGGTTTTGAGGGTATGGAACAGATGGAAAATATGAGAACGTAAAGGGGCCATTCCTGCACCACCGCCTATATAAACCATTTCACGATCTGTATCTTTGATAAAAAATTCACCGTAAGGGCCAGATAATGTAACTTTATCGCCAGGTTTCCTGGAGAAGATATAAGAAGAGCAAATACCAGGATTAACCTTTTTAAAGGCTCCTTTTGAGCGATCCCATGGCGGGGTAGCAATTCGTATATTTAACTTAACAATATTTCCCTCGGCAGGATGATTGGCCATAGAATAAGCACGGAATGTTTCTTCCGGGTTTTTCATTTTCAAATCCCACATATTAAACTGATCCCAATCTTCACGGAAACGCTCATCCACTTCTATATCTTTAAAATCCACTTCTATTTTTGGGACATCTATCTGAACATATCCACCCGGTTTAAAGTCAAGATTTTCGCCTTCGGGCAATTTAACAACAAACTCCTTAATAAATGTGGCAACATTTTTATTTGAAACAACTTCGCATTCCCACTTCTTAATTCCCATTACCTCTTCAGGAACTTTTATTTTCATATCGTTCCTGATTTTTACCTGGCAACCCAACCGCCAATAGTTTTGTTGTTCTTTACGAGAAAAAAATCCGGTTTCGGTAGGAAGAATACTACCTCCTCCTTCTAACACCTGACATTTACACATTCCGCAAGTTCCTCCTCCACCACAAGCAGATGGAAGATAAACATCATTATTAGAAAGTGTTGTAAGAATTGTATTTCCGGGGTCAACTTCAATTTCTTTTTCGTCGTTTATTGTTAGTTTTACTTTACCCTGTGGTGTAAGTTTTTTTCTTGCAAATAAAAGAATTAAAACCAATGCAAGAATAATGGTTAAAAATACCGCTATACTAAGTAATATAACCGTTGTTTTTGATGTTAGTAATATCATTCTTAATATTTTTTAATCAGCCCTTTACTTCTCTTCTATTAATATTCAAGGTATCAGGCTATTGGTATATTATATTATTTTCTTTAAATAATCCTTTTACAATTTTATTCCCATAAATCCCATAAAGGCAATACCCATTAATCCGGTAATGATAAAAGTTATGCCAAGGCCTTTTAATGGAGTAGGAACATTTGAATATCTTATTTTTTCACGAATAGCAGCTATTCCAACTATGGCAAGAAACCATCCAACTCCAGAACCGAGCCCGAATGCAGTGGCTTCTGCAATATTGTTATAATCGCGCTCCTGCATAAATAAAGACCCTCCAAGAATTGCACAATTTACGGCAATCAATGGTAAAAATATACCTAATGAATTGTATAAAGTTGGCGAAAATTTCTCGATAATCATCTCAACCAACTGAACCATCGACGCAATAACAGCAATAAATATAATAAAGCTTAAGAAGCTTAAATCAACATCGGCAAACCGGGGGCTTAACCAGGCAAGTGCACCTTCCTTTAATAAATAGTTGTGAATCAAATAATCAATAGGAACAGTAAATCCTAAAACAAAAATTACTGCAATGCCAAGGCCTGTTGATGTTTTTACAGTTTTTGATACAGCTAGATAAGAACACATACCCAAAAAGTATGCGAATATCATGTTATCGATAAATACTGACTTGACAAATATGTTTATTAAATTTTCCATGTTTGTAATATCATTTCAAGTTCTTAGTTTGATTCTATTAGTTTTCGGTTTTTAGATCGCTGAACCCAAATAATAACACCTACAACAATAAGAGCCATGGGTGGAAGTATCATTAATCCGTTATTTTCGTAACCAAAATTGTAAAATCCCTGAGGTATAACCTGGTAATCCAAAATGGTTCCAGAACCTAAAAATTCTCTAAAAAAAGCAACAATAATAAGGATGACACCGTAGCCGGCAGCATTTCCTAAACCATCCAGAAACGAAGGCCATGGCTTATTAGCTAAAGCAAATGCCTCTAAACGCCCCATTATAATACAGTTAGTAATAATTAACCCAACAAAAACAGATAATTGTTTACTAATTTCAAATAAAAAGGCTTTCAATACCTGGTCAACTAAAATAACTAATGAAGCAATAACAACCAATTGAACAATAATTCGGATTCTGGGCGGGATAGATTTCCTTAATAAGGAAACAACTACATTCGCTAAAGCCATTACAAATACAACCGAGAGTGCCATAACAATGGCCGGTTTAAGTTTTACGGTTATTGCAAGTGCTGAACAAATACCCAGTACCTGAACTGTAATTGGATTACTATCGTTTAAAGGTTCGCGTAGTAATTTTAAATTTTTAGCTGAAAATAAAGGTTCTTTTTCTTTATTCATTATTTATTGATTTTTAATATTTTCAAAATAAGGGATATAACTTTTCAGGCAATCGTTTATCATCGCATTAACACCCTCGCTGGTGATTGTCCCCCCTGATATTCCATCTACTTCATATTTAGAATCAGGTTTTGCGGTTCCTCCTTTTTTCACGCTTACAGAAACAAATTCGCCTTTTTCGTTAAAAATTTCTTTACCAATAAATTGGTTTTGAAATTCTTCGGTAGCAATTTCGGCACCTAGTCCGGGTGTTTCACCCTGATGACTAAAATTTGCACCATAAACAGTAGATAGATTATCTTCTAAAGAAACATATCCCCAAATAGGGCCCCATAATCCTTTACCATAAACTGGAATAATATACTGTTTTTTATCCTCGTCTTTTACACTAACAAAAACAGGAAGGTTTCGATCTTCTAATGGTTTTGCCATCTCTTTTTTCATGTCTACTTCAAATGCATCAACGCCCTCTTTAATCTGGCCTGTATGGTCTACAACATAACTTTCAACAATATACTGATCGTACATTTCAACAGCATTTTTTGCTGAACTCTCAATATTTATTGATGTAAGGATATTTTCTTTTTTATTAATTTCTACATTTTTCTTTTGTAAAGGCTGGAGAGTCATTGCAGCTATTGAAAGAATTGCAGCAACCACAACAACCATAATAGTAGAAAAAACAAAAATATAGGTATTACTGAATGACTTCATAATTTTTTAATTTTTTATTATGCTTTTACCTTAGCTCGTTTCATTCTTTTCTTCATATTGGCTTCCAGTATGTAATGGTCAATTAATGGAGCAAATACGTTCATTAATAAAATCGCCAACATTACCCCTTCGGGATATGCCGGATTAATAACTCTTATCAGTATTGCCAAAAATCCGATTAAGAAACCATAAATAATTTTTCCTTTAGGTGTTTGTGCTGCAGAAACCGGATCGGTGGCCATAAATACTGCACCAAAAGCAAATCCTCCAAGCAGTAAGTGTTCCCAGGCCGGTATTTCCATAAATGGATTTACGGCAAAAATATTAAGTAAAAGCCCCATAACTAATCCGCCGATAAAAGTGGAAAACATAATACGTGCACTTCCAATACCAGTAAAAAGCAACAACGCAGCTCCAAGTAATACGGCAAGTGTAGAAGTTTCTCCAATCGATCCTGGGATGGTTCCAAAAAACATTTCGGCTACACTTGGCAATTTATCAATATTTCCGGCAGCAGCTTCGGCCAGTGGAGTAGCTCCTGTATATGAATCAATAATTCCTTCGCCTGCCGACATTCCGTGGGTCCATACTGCATTACCTGACATATATGATGGGTAAGCAAAGAAAAGAAATGCCCGTGCTGTTAATGCAGGATTTAAGATATTCATCCCTGTACCACCAAAAACCTCTTTGCCAATGACTACGGCAAAAGCTGTGGCTACAGCTACCATCCATAAAGGAATATCAACGGGTAATACAAGCGGAATAAGAATACCTGAAACTAAAAACCCTTCGTTTACCTCATGCCCGCGAATTTGAGCAAATGCAAATTCTATAGCTAATCCTGTAACATAAGAAACGACAATAATCGGAAATACTGCCTTAAATCCAATCCAAAACAGTTCTAAAATTGTTCCACCTTCTTGTCCTGTGGCATGAAAATGTTGCAATCCAATATTCCACATTCCAAAAAGAAGCGACGGAACTAACGCCAGCACAACCATAATCATGGTTCGTTTCATATCGTTGGCGTCTCTTATGTGTGCTCCTTTTTTAGTTACTGTATTTGGAACAAACAAAAAAGTTTCGAAAGCTTCGAAAGTTGATTGTAATTTTTCAAACTTCCCCCCCTTTTCGAACTGAGGTTTTATTTTATCAACAAATTTTCTTAATGAACTCACTATTAAAAATTTTTTATGTTAAAATATTTCTTTCTTTCATTATACATAATCGATGATTAGCTCATTTCTTTTCGCATTAAATCAAGACCTTTTCGAATAATCGATTGTACTTCCGTTTTTGAAGTACATACATATTCGCAAAGTGCAAAATCTTCTTCAGCCACTTCGTAAATCCCAAGTTTTTCCATCAAATCAATATCTTCAATCATAATAGCTTTAATTAATTGTACAGGATAAATATCCATGGGAAAAACTTTTTCATACTCCCCTGTCATCACATAAGCTCTTTGCCCACCATGCAAATTGGTATCCAATTTAAATTTACGCCCGGGTATTAGCCACGAAAGCACAGCCCTGGAGGCGCTAAATTTATTAAATCCGGGTTTGGCCCATCCTAACATCTCATAATAATCTCCTTCAGGTATTACCGTTATCATATTATCATAATAACCTACATATCCTTTGCTATAAATTTTTGAACCGGTAAGTACATTTCCGCTAATGTAACGCAATGGTTTATTTTCTGTAACATTGCCTTTTACCAGATTAGCAATACTGGCACCACTAATAATTCTATAATATTTGGGGTGAATAACTTCTGAGCCAGTGAGGGCAATAATCTTAGATGCATCATAAATTCCTTTGTTAAATAAACGCCCAATCATAATGATTTCCTGGGGATAAGTATACCACACCACTTCTCCCTTATTAATTGGATCAATTTTATTGATTTGAACACCAACATTTCCTGCAGGATGTGGGCCTTTAAAATAATGAAAATCTACTCCTTTCAACTTGGTATAAGTATCTGCGGGAGAATATTCGGCATTTAGGCTAAGGTGAATTTTACCATCGGTAAGTTTAGATAAAATATCAATACCCTGCTGAAATTCATCTCCATATTCTTTAACGATATAATCCATATCGGGAGCTAAAGGAGCGGAATCAAAAGCAGAAATAAAAATAGCTTTCGGGATATCATCTGCTCGTGCAATAATAGAGTAAGGCCTTTGCCTTATTGCTGGCCATAAACCCGATTGTTGTAAAACAGCAATGATTTCTCCTCTGGTAAGCCTTTTGGTGTCGGGAACGTCAAAGCTTTCATATTCAATCTCAGGGTCAGCCTTAACTACAACTTCAAGAATCATCCTACGCTCACCACGATTAATTTCAATTACTTCTCCACTAACAGGTGATGTAAATTGAACCTCAGGTTGAAACTTATCAAAAAACAATGGAGTTCCTGCTTTTACTTTATCTCCAGTTTTAACCAAAAGCTTCGGCCTTATTCCCTGAAAATCCGTCGGTTTTACTGCGTAAGTTTCTGCTTGTTCTGCTTTTTTTAAAATCTTCTCTGCCGTTCCAACAAGTTTAATATCTAAACCTTTTTTAATTTTTATAACATTCGACATATTAGATTATTATGTGTTATTAGATCAATATTTTTAAACAAATTTAATTAAAATATAAATATGGTTGCTTTATAGTTATCAATTATAACTAATTTAAAAATTATTTGTTTACCAATTGTGTTACTTTTTTAACAGTTTTATTCTCCATATAGCACTAGCTAATAAAAATTAAATATTTAATTTTTTTAGATTACAAATATAAATTTATCTATCAATATATGTATTTATAAATCTTCATTTTTTCTCTTCGATAAATTAATGATAACTACTGCTTTTTTATCAACCACTTTGACTAATTTTTTTCAATAATTCTATATTTTTTATATCAATTTTCCCTTTTTCGTCTTTAATAATTCCTTCTTTTCGCAAATCTTTCAATGTACGAACAACGCTCATAGTCGACATTCCGGTAAATTCAGCTAAATCCTTTCGTGATAGAATCATTTCAAATTCATTGGTTTTAAATATATTTTCTGATAAATATATTAATGCTTCAGCAACTCTTCCATTCATCTGTTTTTGGGTTAAACTGGCCAATTTATCATAAAATTGCAAAGCTTCTGTATTTAATGATGAAATTATTGTTTTTGCAAAATTATTATTCTTATAAATTAGCTTTTCAATTATACTGAGGTCAATTGAACATACTACTGTATCAGATAAAGCGGCAACAGAAAAGCGGGCAATATTATCCGAATTGAATAATGACGTTAAACCGATTAATTTCCCTTCAGGGATAATATCTAAAATTAAATTACTGTCAATATCTGTTTCTTTATAAACTTTGGCAAAACCTTCTTTTATATACATTATATGCGTAACAAAAGAACCTTGTTTGGAAATCATTTCTCCTTTCTTAAATCGGATTTGTACCTTATTTTCATTCGTTAGCAACAACTCTTTTTCATCTAACTGTTTAAAACAAAGAGACTTGTTTTTACATTCAACACACTCTGTTATAGGTAATGATTTCATAGATAAATTAAAAATAGTAAAAAAGTTATTTATTTAAGTATACAAATATATATCTATTTTTTTATAAATATAAATCTATATATGAATAGATTTTAATATGACATTCTTCTATCAAATTTATATTAAAAACATTTTTTATAAAAGCTTATTTATGAATAATTATTAGGAATTTGTATTGTAATTTTACAACGTCTAAATATCTAAATATATAAAATTATATATGTTAATATGAAAATCAAAAACGGCATTGCTCTTTTCCTTATTTTAATGGTTGTTTGGTTATTAGTAAACAACTCTTTTTCCGGACAAATTATCATAATTGGTATAATCCTTTCAGCATTTATTGCACTTCTTTTCGGAACAAATTTACGAGTTTTCGATGAGCTCAAATTTACACCAAAGGCATTAGGGTACACTTTTATTTACCTTATGGTTTTCCTTATTGAATTAATTAAATCAAACCTGGATGTTGCTCGTCGGGTGCTTACTCCGTCATTACCTATTAATCCGGGAATTGTTAAAACCAAAACCATTTTAAAATCAAAAATGGGGCGCATGATTTTAGCTAATTCAATAACGCTTACCCCCGGGACACTTACCGTTGATATAAAGGATGACACATTATATATACACTGGATTGACGTTTGTTGCGAAGATATCGATAAAGCAACACAAAAAATTGTAAAAAAATTTGAAAAACATTTAATCAAAATATATGATTAATAAAATTCTATTTGTAGCAGCAATCATCATGTTGTTAGCAATTTTGCTAACACTTTACCGATTTATTAAAGGCCCTTCTGCTGCTGATAGGCTGGTGGCCTTTGATGTAATGACTGTAAGCTCTCTTGCACTTATTGCACTCATTGCAAATTTTGCATCCCGGGTAATATATATCGATGTTGCACTGGTTTACGGATTACTTAGCTTCCTGGGTGTTATAATTGTTTCACGTTATCTGGAAAGGGGGTTATAATTATGGATAGTACAGTTGGAATTATTGGTGCAATTTTGGTATTATCAGGCTCTATATTTATCTTTTTAGGGGCTTTGGGTTTAGTGCGTATGCCCGATTTATTTAATCGTATCCAGGCAGGAACCAAAGCATCAACCTTGGGAACTTTTCTTTCATTAATAGGATTATTGCTTATTACACCCGAATGGTGGGGCAAATTAATTTTATTAATGATATTTATTTTAATCACTAACCCCGTTTCATCCCATATTTTAGCAAGAGCCGCTCATTTTATTGGTGTTCCGTTGGCTGATTTAACGATAACTAATAAATATAAACAAGAAGAAAAGGCTTATTCGATTAAAGACGAAATAAAAAACGAAACGCATGATTAATCTTTTAATAGCAATCATTATCGGAATTTTAATTTTGATTATGGCCATTGTTGCCATACACAATAAAAATCTTGTAGTAGGCATTATAGCAGCAGGAGCCGTAAGTTTATTTGCTTCTATTCTGTATTTATTACTTGCCGCTCCCGATGTTGCCATGACCGAAGCCGCTATTGGCAGTGGCCTTTCTACAATTATTTTCTTTTATGTACTCAATAAAATAAAGAAACAAAATGGTTAAAAACGCTTTTATATTTGTTTTGCTATTAGGTTTTGTATTTCTGTTCTTCAATCTTTTTGCTGATTTTAGCGGAAATACAGAACTTAATGAGCTTGCCAGCCATTATGCAGATTCCGGGCATGAGGAAGTTGGCGCCGCTAACCTTGTAACTGCCGTGATTGTTACTTATCGTGGATTAGATACATTGGGCGAAGTTACCATTTTGTTCTTATCGGCTGCCATTGTAAGTTTCTTGCTTAAAATTGAAACATCCACAACCGATGAACGGAAACTAAGAGCAACCAGCGAAATTTTAGATACAGCATCCAAAGTTTTAGTTCCCGTAATTTTTTTATTTGGTATTTATGTTTTTATCAACGGGCACCTTACTCCGGGTGGCGGATTTCAAGGCGGTGCGATTATAGCATCGGGATTAGTGCTTATCCTGTTATCCAAGCCATTAAGGCAAATTAGCCACAGGCTGATTTCGATTATTGAATCCATTTCGGGGTTAAGCTTTGTTTTGTTAGGCGTTGCAGGAATTCTTTTTGCAGCCGGATTTTTAGATAATAGAATTCTGTCGCTGGGTGAATTCGGCACCATTTTTAGTGCAGGCTTAATACCTATAATTTACATTTTTGTGGGATTAAAAGTTGGCGCCGAGTTATCTTCAATTATTACTAATTTACAGGAAAATCAGAACGAAGCATAATGGAAAATTTAAGTATAGAAATCGTAACTTTAATTACAGGAATCATCCTATTACTCATTGGTATATGGGGCTTACTCACCCAAAAAAATATGATAAAAATGGTGATTGGGTTTGCTCTATTTGATACAGGCATACATATTATTATGGTAAGTATCGGATATGTTAAAAATCGCACGGCTCCAATACTCGACCAGGCAGTAAAAACAAACGAAGCAGCAGAAAAAATTGTAGACCCTGTTCCACAGGCACTCGTTCTTACAGCTATTGTTATCGGGCTGGGAATTACAGCTTTAATGCTTGCTTATATTTTAAAAATGTATCAGAAAAAGAAATCTTTAGAAATCAATAATTATAACGACTTAAAATGGTAGGACCTTTATATATTATTGCTATTGCATTAGGAACAGCTTTTTCGTTGGGATTTTTTAAAAAGGCCAATCGAAATATACCTTTTGCTTTCATGTTTTTGGCCATGGCTTTCATGGCATTTATTTCGGGCCAGTGGCTTTATGCTTTTTTAGCCAATCAACAAGAAGCAATCCAAATTTTTACAGCAGGTTTTCAACCCCCATTTTCCATTAGTTTGCAAATGGGCTTGCACGAAGCTGTTTTTGTAAGTTTGATTAATGGAATTGGATTATTATCAGCAATCTATTTATACGAACAATTCCGGGATAAAGGGGTGCAAATGATGATGGTTTTTATTCTTCTGTTTATGGGATTAAATGTAATCATTATGACCCGCGATATTTTCAACCTTTTTGTTTTTCTTGAAATCTCAACCATTGCCCTTATTGGATTAATTCTATTAGAGAAAAAAGAGCATGCAATAAGTTCTGGATTTAAGTATCTGATTGCATCAGGAATAATAAGCGGGATATTGCTCATCGGAATTATTGCCATCTATTATTACAACGGCACACTATTCATTAATAACATTATTAATTCAAACCCACTACTTCTGAAAGGTAGCTCTGCAGCTATTTTTATTACCTTAATTGCAATCGTATTAGAATTAAAACCATTCCCGGCCAATGGCTGGGCTTTAGATGTTTATGAAAGTGCACACCCGGGAGTTGGAGCCATTTTATCTACCGCAACGGGCACGGCAATGCTGTTTGTATTATATAAAATAACTCCCTTTATTGCTGATACATGGTTTAATATGATTGCGACCATAGGAATCATCACGTTTATTGGTTCAAACCTCTTAGGAATTCAACAAGGTAATGCACAGCGTTTGTTGGGCTACTCTTCTGTAGGCCAGTTAGGATTAATTATGCTTGTTATCGGATTATCGCCGTATCTTGGGGATAATTATCTATTTATCGGGTTTACCTTATTAATTAGCCATTTCCTGGCAAAAGCGGGTTTATTTTGGATTGCTGGCATTATCAAACAAAAAAGGGTAAAAAATTGGTCGGTGCTTCGAAAAACACCTCTTTTAATGGTATTGTTTGGTATTTTTATCCTTACCTTATTAGGATTTCCTCCTTTTCCATCTTTCTTTGGAAAATGGGAACTGGTTATGGAACTTAGTAACAACCATCAGTTAGCCTGGATTATTGCAATTTTAGCTGGCTCGTTTTTAGAAGCGGTTTATCTTTTCCGGTGGTTTGGCTATGCATTAAAAGAAGAGATAAAAGAAACTACATCCAAAATTCAATTTTCAAAAATCTTACCTCCCTTCCTATTTGCCATAACCAGTCTGGTTGCTGGTTATTATACCAATATTTTCCAAGGAGCTGCCTATGCAATCAACTACATCCCTTTGGCAGTAGTTTTAATTTTTACGTTGATTGATTTTATTCCTGCAAAAATTAAAAACAGCTTAGCAATCCTTGCGATGGCTTATTATGGTTTCCTTACTTTACCCGGTTTATATGAAAATGATTTTATCCGTTTTATTTTCATGGCCATCTTTATTGGTGGTGGAATTCTAACATTAATTGCCGGATATGCATATCAGGGCAAAAGAAAAGGATTCTATCCTGCAGCATTATTAATGTTTGCAGGCTTAGGCGGTATTATTGAGGCTCAAACTACGCTACAATTCTTTTTTGCCTGGGAAATCATGACTTTTGGCTCTTACCTGTTAATCATCAGAGGTAAACATTCCATTAAACATGGATTTAGTTATATCCTGTTCTCATTAGGAGGAGCTTATTTACTGTTAATGGCATTTGGGTTAATTAATGTACAGGTTGGAATGCAACTTGATGCATTAGGAACTATTACCTCCAATTTAACCCTAATATTCAGCCTTTTAGCTATTGGTTTTATGACCAAGATGGCATCTTTGGGACTGCATATCTGGTTACCGGGGGCTCATGCCGAAGCCGAATCGGATGTTTCACCCATGGTTTCAGCCATTCTGTTAAAAGCAGGAGTTTTTGGTTTATTAATTACCATCCTGGCTATGGGAGCTGAATATGCTCAACATAGTACGTTACTCTATATTTTAGGCTGGATTGGTGCATTAACTGCATTAGTAGGAAACTTAGCCGCCAGTTTCCAGGAAGATGCCAAACGCCTTTTAGCATATTCAAGTATTGGGCAGCTGGGTTATATTTTATTTGCTTACGCTATGGCTACTCATCTTGGATGGGTTGGTGGCTTTGTATATGTAATTAACCACTTTGCATTTAAAGCAGTACTTTTCTTAACCATTGGAGCCGTTGTGTTACGTGTAGGTACACATAAAATGTACGAGATGGGTGGATTAATCAAACGAATGCCACTTGCATATATAGCCGTTTTAGTAGGAATCATAACTTTATCCGGCGTACCCCCATTATCGGGTTTTGCCGGAAAATGGTTCTTTTATCATGCATTAATATCCAAAGGATGGTATTTTCAGGGTGCTGTAGTTTTATTTGCTGGCATCATAGCCTTTCTTTATTGCTACCGGTTAATTCAAACCATCTTCCTTGGCCAGCTAAAAGATAATCACCGTAAGGTAAAAGAAATTTCTATCTGGTTTATTATTCCGATTTACACCTTAATTATTGGGATAATGATTTTCTCTGCTCGTCCACATTGGATATTGCAGCCCATTAGTGAATATATCGCTCCTTATTTTGGCCGTGAGCTAACCTGGAATGGTTCAACAGCCATTGCCGAAATGGGATACTGGAATGGTGAATGGATTATGTACATTATCGGCGTAATGTTTGTGCTTATCCTTGGATGGTTACTTTATACCAATGCCAAAGCACAAAAAGTAAAACAATTTAATATTGTATATAGTGGCGAAAGGCCATTTACTCCGGAAACAACACATATTGCTCATAATATGTATGCCGGATATAGTAAAGCATTAGGATTTATTGTTGAGCCATATATTACAAAACTCTGGAATAATATTTCCGAAGCTGTAGTACATTTAGGCGGACTGATTAAAAGGATATATAATGGCAATGGACAAACCTATGCCTTTTACATTATTGCATATATAATAATTACTTTTTTTCTTGTTTTTTAATTTAAGATTACCATAGCTATGAACGATATTATAGTCAAACTTTTATGGACATTATTAGGTTTATTCATTGTGCTGAATTGGGGATTGTTAATGGGTGCAACCATGCGAAAAATTGTAGCGCGCGTAGCACATAGATATGGAATCCCTTTTTATCAACCCTGGTTCGACCTGATTAAATTGTATTCTAACCGTTCATCCATTAGTCATGGTGTAATGTTTTATTTAGGGCCTGTTTTCAGGCTTGGCGGCGGGTTAGGTATTTTTCTATTTTTACCGCTCATCTATGGTTCCGAACATTTTAGTAATTTCTCATGGGCCGGTGATTTAGTATTGATTTTATACTTCCAGTTTTTTGGAATGTTAGGTATGGCATTAGGTGCAGGAGATGGAGGCCATCCAAATTCAGTAATTGGAGTTACCCGTGGATTAGGACAGTTTACAACGGTTGAGCTACCATTAACCCTGGCAGTAATATCTATTGCACTTCAATATAATACACTCTCAATCTCAGAAATAGTAGCAGCACAACAAGGGGGATTTCAAAACTGGACTTTAGTTACCAATCCTTTAGCTACAGCAGCAGCTATGCTCTCATTACTTGGATTATTCAGACAAGCGCCCTTTAACTTGGTTAAGGCACCTAATGAAGTGCCCATTGGGCCACCTACCGAGTATCACTCCGCCTTTTTAGGAGTTCTAAGAACCAATGGTGCTATTTTACATGTAGTTGAAGCGGCATTATTTATGAATCTGTTTTTTGGGGGAGCAACCCATTGGATTGAATTTATTGTAAAAACATTCCTAATTTATTTCTGGTCTGTTTTTGTTGGGGTTGTTTCTCCACGTTTCAGAATAGAACAATCGGTAACCTGGTTTTTAAAAATCCCTTTACTCATAGGTATTTTAGCTGTAATTATCTTTATCTAAAAAATAAAAGAAAATGTCAGAGTATAATAAAAAAGATATGAACGAAGATAAATTTTTTGCCGAAGAAAATAAAAAAAGAATAGTTACGGGCCCGGATGGGGTACAGTTTGAAGTAGACCCTTTACAGGATTATTTTTGCGATAAGCGGCCTGTTGCTAAGGACCCAAAAAATAAAGTTATTGAAAATTTTTTAAATTGGGCCCGTGCAGAATCATTATGGGTTTTAGGCTATGGAACCGGCTGTGGTAGTATTGAAATACCACCATTATTAACTCCTCGCTTTGACGCTTTTAGATATGGTGTCCAAATGAGGCCTACTCCCAGGCAATCATCAGTACTTATCATTTCCGGATATTTAGCGGTAAAAACATTAAAAAGAGCGATTCGCTCTTACGAGCAAATGCAAAATCCAAAATACGTACTTGCTTTAGGCAGCTGTACAATTAATGGAGGAATGTACTATGACAGCTATAATACCATTAACCGTTTAGATTATTATTTACCGGTAGATGTTTATGTGGCTGGTTGTATGCCTCGCCCAGAAGCACTATTGGCCGGTTTTAACAAACTAAAAGAACGAATAAAAGCAGGAAGAGCTGAAGGTGCAAACGATTATGCCAACAAATTTGACTGGTACAAAGCCAATCAAAAAAAAATTATTAAAGATTGGAACATGCCTGATTATAATTGGTAATTACCGAACAGAGTAAAAATATTAAAAGATGAAGGAAATCATTCAGGATATAAAAAAGAGATTCAATTGTACAGATGAGGTTGAGCAATCAAAAACACAAGCCTATATTACAGTTAAAAAAGAGTTAGCTGTTGCTTTAATCACGCATCTAAGAGATATTGAAGGTTTTACACACCTGGTTCTTTTAACAACTGTAGATTGGATTGAAAACAACCAGTTCCAGCTAACCTACATGCTTAATAATCCAACAATGAAGATTGATTTAGGCGTTCGGGTTTTTATCGACCGCAAAACAGCAACTATGGACAGTGCACACCATTTATGGGAACAGATGGCAACCTATCAGCGTGAATTAAAAGAAATGTTTGGTATTGATTTCCCGGGTAGCCCAAGACTTAACGAACCCTTTATATTAGAAGGATGGGATAATATCCCTCCGTACCGTAGAGATTTTGACACCTTAAAATATGCACAGGAAACCTTCTTCCCGCGCGAAGGAAGAGAGACCAATGATCCTGCTGAATTTATGAAGAAAAAGATGTATCCTGATGAAGAAAAATAATAAAATATGGCAAGGCGACCGGTCTAAATACCCGGCTTTTGATGAGAATGGAAACCCTATCATCGACTTAAAGTCGCATAAATTAACCAAACTGTGGCATGGGCCTAACCATCCCGGAGTTACCGGAAATATGTCGCTTGAACTTACCCTAAGCGGAGATGAAGTTGTGGAAGCAAAAACACATGTTGGATACTTACATCGTGGATTTGAAAAATTAATGGAACGCCGGTTATATATCCAATGTTTCCCTACATGTATCAGGATGTGTGTTCCTGAAGCAGATTCAAATGAATATGTTTTGGCAGCATCAATTGAAGATTTAGGAGGAATAGAAATTCCTGAAGCGGCATTATGGATGAGAACACTCGTTCTTGAGATGGCCAGATTACAGATTCTATTAAGAACGGTTCCGGGGCAGGCAGCAACTCTTTCATTAGGGATGGGTGCTCAATGGGGAATGTATTTAAGAGACCTTATTTTAGACCGCTTCGAAGAACTAACCGGAGGACGCATTTATCATATGTTTATTATTCCCGGAGGTGTTCGTGGATTATTACCTGCCGGATTCAAAAAACGAATGGAAGAAAATTTAGTAGAGATTGAAGAATTTATTGATAAAATTGAGGATTTAATTTTTACTAACGCTATATTTAAAAAACGAACGATTGGTATAGGTTACATCGATCCTTCATGGGTAGATAAATATGGCATTGTAGGCCCAAATGCAAGAGCTGCAGGGTATAACCGTGATGTTCGAAAAGATTACCCCTATTTAAAATATAACGAACTGGATTTTGAACCTTATGTTGGCAAAGATTCTGACGTATTCACTCGTTCACAGGTAAGAAAACATGAGTTAATTCAAACAGTTGACCTAATCCGACAGATTCTTGCAAAAGTTCCTGAAAAAGGAGACATTCGGGCAAAAACACCTAATGTACTACATTGGGAACTTCCCAAAGGAGAAACTTATCAAAGAAGTGAATCCTCAAGAGGTGAATATGGATTATATGTAGTTTCCGATGGTTCCAAATACCCGAGGAGGGTAAATCTGAGAGGGCCCAGTTATACTCATGCTGTAGCATTGCTCGAAAAATTATTAATCAATGCAAACATTGCTGATGTTCATTCAATCATGGTATCATTACAAACATGTCCGCCTGAAATTGAACGATAACTTGTGGTGATATGTGTATTTGGTTATATGATTATTTGAAAAATTGATATAAATATGAGACTTTATTCTTTTGAAAAACTTGAAGTATGGAAGTTATCACGAAAATTGAATAAAAATATTTATCAAATTAGTGAGAAATTTCCTGATAGTGAGAAATTTGGATTAACATCTCAAATAAGAAGAGCTTCAGTTTCAATTTCTTCAAATATTGCAGAGGGAAGCTCAAGAAAATCAGGAATTGAACAAGCTAGATTCACAGAATTTGCATTTGGAAGTTTAATGGAAGTGTTGAATCAACTAATACTTGCTAATGATCTGAAATTTATTAATGAACAAATTTTAAATAATGAAAGATTATTAATAGAAGAGATAGGTAATAAGTTAAATAAATTGAAAGAAGTTCAATTGAGAAAAGGGCACAATTCTTCATATAAACAAATAAAATCTAATAAACAATAAAATGAAATTAAAAGACATATTAACTCCTTTTACCGCCTGGAAAAATGTTTTTGAAGATCCCAAAACGGTTAAAGACCCATTAAATGACCGCCCGGGAGCCGAAAGATACAGGGGCTTTCATAAAAACGATATTGAAACCTGTATTGGTTGTGGTACGTGTGAGGAAATCTGTGAAAATCAAGCCATTGATTTGGTTCCTGTAGAAGGCATCGAAACAAAAGACGGGGACAGTGGATTACGACCCAGAATTGATTACGGAAGATGTTGCTGGTGTGCCCTATGTGTTGATATTTGTACCACAGGATCGCTAACTCTAAGCAACGAATATACCTGGGTTTCTGAAGATCCTGAAGACTTTAGGTTTACTCCGGGAGTAGAAAAAAAACCCTGGGACAATAATGAAGCAGGATGGAAAAAACCCGAACATGGCTATGAATTATATCCACTTGAGCGGGTTAAAATGGAGCATCTGAAACCGGAAGAAAGAGATCAATCATTTATTGAGATAATAAAAGGTTACTCGAAAGAAGAAGCACAAAAAGAAGCCGACCGTTGTGTGGAATGTGGTATATGTGTTGCAACCTGCCCGGCACATATGGGAATACCTGAGTACATTAAAGCCGTTCGGGAAGATAATATTGAAGAAGGATTTAGAAAGCTGTATGAAACCAACCCATTACCCGAAATTTGTGGAAGGATATGTACTCATAAATGCGAAACGGTTTGTTCTGTCGGAAACCTGGGTGAACCCTTATCTATCCGATGGCTGAAAAGATATATTGCCGGACAGGTGAATTCTGAAGACTATAAACGAATTTTGGGAACCGATGGCATTAAAAATAATGATAAAAAAGTGGCTATTATTGGCTCTGGCCCATCGGGATTATCAGCAGCATATTACTTAGCCCTCATGGGATATCAGGTTAAAATATTTGAAGCTTATCCACAAGCAGGTGGTATGATGCGCTATGGAATTCCGGAGTATCGATTACCTTACGACCAAATTGACAAAGATATAAATTACATTTTATCATTAGGTGTTGAGATAGAATATAATACACGAATAGGTAAAGATATTCCTCTTGAAAATCTTCAGAAAGAATACGATGCCGTATTTTCAGGTACAGGATTACATTTGGGCAGAAGTACACGAATACCGGGAACTGATCATGAAAATGTTTACCAGGCGATCGATTTACTGCGAGATATTACCATGGGAAAGGAAGTCCCTGTTGCTGAAAAGATCGTTGTCATTGGAGGAGGAAATGTGGCGATGGATATTACCCGCTCGCTGGCACGTTTACAAAATAAGAAGTATGGGAAAGTACATATAACTGCAACCTCGCTTGAGTCTGAAGATATAATGCCTGCCGACCGGGAAGAAGTAGTTGAAGCCCGTGAAGAAAAAGCAACCATTGAACCCGGATGGGGCCCAACTTCTATCGAAATAGAAAACAATAAAATAAAAGGGCTCCATGTGCAGAAATGTACCTCTGTTTTTGATGAAGAGGGCCGCTTCAATCCTAAATTTGATGAATCACAAACAAAATTTTTCGAAGCTGATATGGTGATTGAATCCATTGGACAGGGAATGGATATTGAATACATCAGCAAAGACATTCGCGAACAGATGGAATTTGACCCCAGAGGAAGAATTATTGTGGACGATTATTTCCAATCGGGAGCCCCATGGTTATTTGTAGGTGGTGATATTATCCAGGGGCCGGATGTTATCCACGGTATTGCCAACGGGCATAAAGCAGCCATTGGAATTGACAGGTTTTTAATGAACAAATAATTTTAAACATTTTGCTATGATAGATCTTTCCACCGAATACATGGGTTTAAAACTAAAAAATCCAATTATTGCAGCCAGCTCGGGATTAACCGATACGGCAGAAAAAGTAAAAAAACTGGAAGATAACGGTGTAGGTGCTGTTGTGTTAAAATCATTGTTCGAAGAACAAATCCGTATGGAAGTTGACTCTATGGGAATGAACAACATGTTTAATACCTACTCGGATAACGAAAATTACATAGCCTTTTACACCAAACAAAATACCGTAAACGAATATTTACAACTAATTAAAGATTCGAAAGCAAAAGTTGATATTCCGGTTATCGCCAGCATCAATTGTTACTCTATGGGCGAATGGGTTGAGTTTACCCAAAAAATTGAAAAAGCAGGAGCTGACGGTATTGAATTAAATATGTTTATATTACCAGGAGATACTGACCTTAAAGGCGAAGAAATTGAACAAAAATATTTTGACATTATCCAGAAAGTCCAGGAACATACCACGCTACCTATCGCTGTGAAATTAAGCTACTATTTTTCGGGAATGGGAGAAATCTTAAAGCGTATCTCACAAACAGGAATAAAAGGAATGGTATTATTTAATCGTTTTTATAATCCTGATGTTGACTTGGATAATGAAAAAATAAAACCTTCAAGAATTTTTAGTGTACCCGAAGAAAACTCGACGTGCATCCGTTGGATTGGTTTACTATCGGGCAAAATAGATTGCGATATGGTTGCATCAACAGGAATAAATGATGGCTTTGCTGCATTAAAAAATATTTTAGTGGGTGCCAGCGCTGTTCAAATTGCATCTGCATTGTATCAAAATAAATTGGATTTTATTGGCCAAATGCTAAAACAAATGGAAAACTGGATGCAGAAAAAAGGCTACAATTCTGTAAAAGAACTTATTGGAAAATTAAATTATTCCAAACATAATGTTGAATTGTACGAAAGAGCCCAGTTTATGAAATATTACTCGAGTTACGAGTAAAAAAACTAAAGAGAATGACCGGTTATTTTGCCGGTCTTTTTTTATAATACAAATGTAATTATGTAGATATATTGATTTGTATTAAATATTTTTATATTTTTACGCAAACAAATATTTTACAACTATGTTAGCCAAAGAAATTTTAGAGAAAAAGAAAGAACAAGGGAATCATAAAGTGTATACTATAGCCGAAAACACCTCAGCCTATGAAACCATAGCTCAATTAGACAAATTAAAAATTGGGTCATTAATTGTCATCAATGACAAGAGTGAAATTTTAGGAATCGTTTCAGAGCGTGATATTTTATATAAATGTTATAATTCAGGGATTCCTTTGAAAGAAAGAAGTATCAAAGATTTAATGACTTCAAAAGAGAATCTTATCATTGGCAAAATGGATGATGATACACAATATTTACGAAATGTAATGACTCAAAAACGAATCCGGCATATTCCCATTATTGATGATTCAGGCCAATTAGCAGGTATTATTTCTTCAGGCGATATCCTTAAAAATGAACTAAAAGTAACCGAAAAAGAAGCTCGATTATTACGCGAACATATCAGGAATCCTTTCGGGATACATTTGTATGATGAATGAAATAAACGATTAAATTATACATCAAGTTTTCCGGGTTTTATTTTACTATCCGGCTCCTCAACCTCTTTGTCGGGATGATCGGCAAAATATTGCAAATCTTTAACAAACCCGTCAATATCCTTATCAGAAAATCCTTTCTCTTTTGCAGCCTCTTCGAGTGTACCCCAAATAGGCTCTCCACAGGCAATACATTTTATCCCTTCGTTCATTAAATATTTTACCGATTGTGGAACTTCTTCCACCAGTTCATCAATGCTTATGTCTTTTATTATTTTCATGATTATCTATGATTTATTTAATAGCTCGCCAACAAAAATTATACAATTTAAAACGTGCAATGTTTAATATTTTTTATCATTTTAATTTAATCTGTAAAGCACACAAAATAATTCTTATTATTTTAAAATAGATAAATGAAGATTATATGACATCGAAAAAGCATATAAGTAAACAATTCGTTTATATAGAACAAAATTAAAAAAAATGTGATGCAATAAATTGGAATAATATGGCCGGAATGTTTTATAGACTAATACATAATTATATGGGGTTAATTATTCTATTGTATGGGATGATGTTAAAAATTAAATTCATGAACGAACATTAAAATAATCATCTCATTAAATTTTTCGATATATCTTTTTAGGAGCATACAAACTAAGCGTAACCACCCGGGCAAGCATAAACAACATAAATGCGGCCCATAAGCCATGGTTCTGAAAAAAATGATGCAGTAAAAAATAAGCCGGCAGAAAGATTAAAAAAGCAGATATCAACATCGCATTTCGCATGCTGGCTGATGCTGTTACGCCGATAAATATGCCATCCCAGATAAACGCTCCAAAGGTTAAAACAGGGATTAAATATACCCAAACCAAATAAGGCTGAATCGATTGAATTACCTCTGCATTATTGGTAAAAATACTTAACAATAAACTATCACCAAAATAATATGCTACGGTAAATATTCCAGACATTAATAGACCCCAATAGAAGAGCAATTTAGATACTTTAATTAATCGTTCTTTATCTCCTGCACCAAAATATTTTCCGGCCAGCGCTTCACCTGCATAAGCAAAACCATCCACAATGTAGGCATAGATAGTAAAAAACTGTAAAAGAAGTGTATTTACGGCCAGGAGTGTATCACCATATTTAGCCGACTTTGCGGTAAAAAACGATAAGGCAAAAACCAGGCTTAATGTCCTTATTAGAATATCTTTATTTACATTAAAAAAAATTTTAAGTTTATCAATCTGAATAATTTCTTTAAAATGGAAGTATTTTATCAACCTTTTTTTGTGATTTAAGATAAACAAAGAAGCCACAATTAATCCGGAATACTGAGCCAAAACAGTTCCCAATGCCACACCGTCTGATTTCATTCCAAAAAACTTAATCAATGTAACATTAAACACAATATTTAATATATTGATGGTAATCGCTATCATCATCGGAATTTTAGCATTTTGCATTCCGATAAACCACCCGGTTATTGAGTAAATAGCAATAGTAGCCGGTGCTGCCCAAATACGAATATAAAAATACTCACGGGCAAAATACTCTACCTCCTCACTCCCATTGATTATAAGAAAACTCAGCCACTCAATGGGTTTTTGCAAAATAAGCAAAGCCATTGCCCCGGCTAATCCAACAAACAGTGCCCTGTACAATAACTGGAAACTTTCTTTAATATCTCTTTTCCCAAACGATTGGGCGGTAAAACCACTGGTTCCCATCCGCAAAAAACTAAATCCCCAGTAAATAAAGTTAAAAATCATGCTCCCCAAAGCAATCGCTCCTATATATACTTTCGATTCCAAATGCCCAACCAACGACAAATCAACAATACCAAGTAACGGAATAGTGATATTACTGATAATATTAGGAATGGCGATATTTAAAATTCGTCTGTTCATAAGTTATTTCGATGCACGAAAATAATTTTTTAAAAATTAATAAACAATACCAATTTTCTTTTGTTATACTAACAAATCATTTAGAATGATTCTAAACAATAAAATGTCTAACTATTAAAAATTATAAAATTATGGCTTTTGAATTACCAAAATTATCATACAGTTACGATGCATTAGAACCATATATTGATGCACGAACAATGGAAATACACCATACAAAACATCATGGTGGATATACCAATAAATTAAACAGTGCAATTGAAGGAACTCCTATGGAGAATCAATCCATTGAAGATATCTTAAAAGAAGTTTCAAAACATCCAACAGCTGTTAGAAACAATGGCGGCGGGTATTATAACCACAAACTTTTTTGGGATATCATGTCACCTGATGGCGGTGATGAACCATCAGGCAAACTAATGGATGCGATAAAAAAGGAATTTAATTCTTTCGATAAATTTAAAGAAGAGTTTAACCAGGCAGCAGCTTCACGTTTTGGTTCGGGCTGGGCATGGCTTATTAACCAAAACGGTAAATTAGTAATTGCATCTACTCCAAATCAGGATAACCCATTAATGGATATTAGCGAAGTAAAAGGAACTCCCATATTAGGCCTTGATGTATGGGAACATGCGTATTATCTGAAATATCAAAACAGAAGGCCCGAATATATTGATGCTTTCTGGAATGTTGTAGACTGGAATAAAGTAGAAAAGCGTTTTGTTTAGTTGTTTTGCTTACTGCCCACAAGCAATAAGTGCATATTTATAAGTGTAATTTAGGTTTAGTAAGGCCGGGAAAAATCCCGGCCTTTTTGTTGTAATGTCATTTTTTATTCGCTAAATTTGTTTAACAATTGATGTCAAACCTTAAAAATGATCATTATGGCTTTCGAACTACCTAATTTACCCTATGCATATGATGCACTTGAACCTGAAATATCCAAACAGACGCTTGAGTTCCATCACGACAAACACCATGCTGCTTATGTAAATAATTTAAATAATTTAATCAAAGGAACAGAGTTTGAAAATTCGGATATTGTAGATATCATTATGAAATCGGATGGTGGTATTTTTAATAATGCAGCACAGACCTGGAATCACACCTTTTATTTCGATCAATTTGGCAAAGAAAAAAGCAGCGAACCAAAAGGACAGCTGAAAGATGCAATTAATGCAACGTATGGCTCACTCAATGAATTCAAAGAAAAATTCGCTGCTGCAGCAAAAACATTATTTGGTTCGGGTTGGGCCTGGTTAGTAAAAAAATCGAACGGCAGCTTAGATATTATCCAAACACCCAATGCAGCCAATCCGTTAACCGAGGGGTTTATCCCTATTTTAACCTGTGATGTATGGGAACATGCCTATTATCTCGATTATCAGAATAAGCGTCCCGATTACATCGAAAGTTTTTGGAAAATTCTCGATTGGGATATTATATCCGGAAGATATTAATATATTTAAAACCATTTTAAATTACCTATTCAGGCAATACAATACCTTTTTTGTTCCCGGAAATTTTTATCTTCGGGAACATTTTTTATGATAATAACTTACTAAATTTAATACTATGAGCTCATTGAAAGGAACAAGGACAGAACAAAACCTTTTAAAATCATTTGCCGGAGAATCGCAGGCAAAAAACCGATACGAATTTTTTGCTAAGGTGGCTAAAAAAGAAGGATACGAGCAAATAGCTGAATTCTTTTTAGAAACAGCAGCACAAGAACAACAACATGCCAAAACTTTTTTTAAATTTCTCGAAGGTGGAATGGTTGAAATCACCGCATCATACCCTGCCGGAATTATTGGAACTACTACAGAAAATTTAAAAGCTGCTGCCGAAGGCGAAAACGAAGAATGGTCTGAACTCTATCCCGAATTTGCAAAAATTGCCGAAGAGGAAGGTTTTAAAAAAATTGCAACAACTTTTAAATTAATTGCAAAAGTTGAAGCCGAACATGAAAAGCGATACCTTAAACTACTTAAAAATATTGAGCAAGGCAAAGTTTTTGAGCGGGAAGAGAAAGTGCGCTGGGTATGCCGTAAATGCGGACATGTGCACGAAGGTAAAAAAGCACTTAAAAACTGCCCTGTTTGTGGCCATCCCGAAGCATATTTTGAGTTAGAAAAAATAAACTATTAAGACAGATTAAACTTATGTCTAAAAAGATGGTCTTTTTTAATTGACCATCTTTTTTTATCTTAAGCAAAAAATATGCATTATGATTAAAGAACTCATAACAAAAAACCGCAGTTACCGAAGGTTTTACCAAAATCACAAAATATCAACTGAAGAATTAAAAGATTTGGTTGAATTAGCCCGCTTATCAGCATCAGGCAAGAACTTACAACCCTTAAAATATTACTTATCCGCAGATGAGGAAACAAACCAAAAAATCTTTTCTACCTTAGCCTGGGCAGGGTACTTAAAGGATTGGGACGGTCCTGAAGAAGGAGAGCGGCCAACGGGTTATATTGTTATTCTAGTGGATACCCGGCTTACCAGCAACTATTTTTGCGATCATGGAATTGCCGCACAAAGCATGCTATTGGGTGCCGTAGAAAAAGGGTTGGGAGGATGTATTTTTGCATCTATCCAAAGAAAAAAATTAAAACAATTACTGAAAATTGATAAATATTTTGATGTCCTTTTGGTTATTGCACTAGGCAAACCTAAAGAAAAGGTGGTTATTGAAGAAGCAAAAAATGGAGATATAAAATATTATCGAGACGAAAACCAGATACATCATGTCCCAAAACGGCCTTTGAATGAATTAATTATTTCAATATAAAACTATGGATTGAGCTCATAATGTTTAGTTACCAGATCTGCAACGGTTTTATTTTTTAAATAATTCTTTATGATATCATTCAACTCGTCCCAATAAATTTTGGTAGCACAGGTAAGTTCTTTTTCGCATTCTTTATTGATAGCTAAACAATCTACAATATTAATATCATGCTCAAAAGCATAATGAATATCCAACAAACTAATTTCTTCGGGTTTGCGGGTTAAAACATAACCACTTTTTTTACCACGAACCGTAGTAATTAATCCGGCTGTTTTTAATGCAGCAATAATATGATCAAGATAGCGAACTGAAATTACCTGGTTTTTTGCAATGTCTTTCTGGTAAATTCCAGAGGAAGAATTACTTAATGCAATTTCAAGCACTGTTCGTACTCCGTATCTTGTTTTGGTATTAAATTTCAAAATTAAAGTTTTACCAAGGTTTGATTGGATGATAATGAGATATCAAATGTAATAAAAATTTGATCTTTAACCTTTAACATGCCCATCATTTTTTTAGGAGGATCGAGTGAAAAATCGGTTAACTTAATTTTTGCTTCTCCGCTTAAAATAGTAAGGTCGTCTTGGCAGAAAGTTTTATAATCTCCTATGATATGTTTTGTATTGCCTGCAATAGTAATATAAAAATCGATAACAGATTCATTAGAGCCAAAAAATATTCTTTGCAATACTGGTTTTTCAATGCCTACAACAATGGTCGGATAATTTGTAGCATCCAGCAAATTATAAAAATCATTTTCCATTAAATAATTGTCGCCTTTAAATCCTTTTACGGGTATTTTAAATTCAACAATTTCATTTTTGCTTTTTTCATGTTTTACGTTTTCATCAATAGAAATAATATCATAACGGGAGTTATCGAATACAAAATTAAACTGATTAATGTTTGTTTCGCCTTCAATAACAATTTGATTTAAATAACAACAATGATGATGACTCGTTTTTTTTGCTAATTGTTGGGCAAACAATCCTTCATTGGCAAAACATACCATCAACATTAAATACATTATTATGGTAATCTGTTTAAACATTAATCTGGAGTTTTTTTAAAAACAGCCACTCTGAATCTAATATAAAAATAGAAATCAAAAATGGCTGTTTACTAATTACCCTAACTTAAAAAGAAATGGCTGCTTCGAGCATCAATCCGTTAAATTCTGCTCCTTTATAAGATGCACCTATTGTTGGCACAACACCATTTCCTGAATATTTCTGACTAACATATTCCAGTTTGGCAACTATGTTTTCGGTTAAGAACCAACCACCACCAACATTAAATCTTTCAATATCAAAAGATTCTGAGGCAGAAGTTTGCTCGCCTGAAACTTTGTTATATCGTCCGCCAATATAGAATTGTTCATCGCCGCCAAAACGGTAAAGTAAGTCAGCAGCAAGCTGTGTAAAACTGCCATCACCATCATCTTCTCCACCATTAGCTATTTCATAAATTCCAAAGAATTCTAACCCTTTAAATTTTATAAAAGGATTAATCTGGATAGCCGTGATTTGTGAAAAACTAGGATTAAATCTTCCACTTGTAAAATTATCATCTTCACCATCAACAACTAATACCGAATAATATCTTGATCCTGCCCTGTCGCCACCATACAGATATGAACCTGTTGATGTTCCCTGATTTATATACCACGAACCGGTTAAACGGCCTCTGAACTCATCAGTAAATTGTTTATCATAACCTAACTTACCATAAAATGATAAAGCATTGTCATGATTGTAACGTGCATTAACAGTCACATTTTGGTTTAATTTACCATTGGAAAAACCAATCACCCCTACAAATCCTGACTTTTGAACCACAACTTCACCAAAAGCTTCGGTTGTAAAAGCATCCATAATATAGTTTCCTACAAATGGATTATTAATGGCATACGCATTATCGGTTCTTCGGAAATGGGCATCACCATAATTAATCTCATCCAATCCAAATTTCAGGGTTGTTACATCCATTAGTCCGGATAAGAATCCTTCACTCAAAAAATCAAGACGGTCGAATTGAACATATCCGCCTTTAACCCAGGCTTCATTATGATGCCGTGAAGACAAATAGGTTCGCAAATGCATTTTAACACCATAGGCCAGGTATACATCCAGATTTAAATTTGCTGTAGGTAAATTAAAGTTGTTAACCATATCATAAAAATCAATGGTATCATTAGTATTGCTGTGGCCTAATGCTTGTAATTGAACAGCAAAATCTCCTCCTACTTTAACTTTTAATTTTTCAAATTCTGGCAAATCAGATTTCTGATCTTCAAATTGCTGACTATAAGCTCCTATACCTATAATTAACAAGCTCATTAAAATAATTATCCTTTTCATAATTTCTATTCTTCTTTTTAAAGTTTAAGTTTCGTTTTAAAATTGATTTTCAGATTATTATAAATTTTTATATAAAAATTTAAAATTGATTTTAACTTCGTCTCCTGTTTTTAATGCGCCTAACATTGCTGTTGGAGGATCGATCTTATAATCAGACATTTTTAATGGAACACTTCCGGATATAGAAAATAAATGGCCGGGATTGATTTTACCACTAAAATTAATCTTTACATTCTGTGCAATTCCTGCAACTTTTAAAACTCCCGTTGCCTGTCCGGCAATTGAGTGGCCATTAACTTTCAAACCACTAACCGATTTCAAATTAAAAGTAATCTCAGGATACTTTTCGGCTTTTAAAGCTTTATGCGTCTTGCTATTCATGATGCTATTGCCGCTTAATACCTTTTCCGCACGACAAGTAAATGTTGCATTTTCAATTGCTGCAAGCTTATTTTCATTAAACTGTAAAACAACATTTGACTTTAAATCATTAACTTTCATTTCCCAATCGTGAACCGAGGATGTTCCCTCCACAATCAAACTACTATTAGTATTATCTATTAAATACTTAATTTGAGCATCTACAGTTAATACTGTTGTTCCTAAAATCAGCATTAACAAATACAATTTTTTCGTTTTAAAATTCATCTTTATTAAATTTTTATTCCTATTTATCCTATCTAATTACTAGGACAAATATACATAAAAATTGTTGATTATGTTACCCTGTTTTTATATTTTAAAACAGATCAATCGTCAGTTAAGCTTAATAATTACCGGAGATTCCTACTATAAAAGACTTTGAGGTCTGATTTAAAAGATGAAAAAAAATATTTTTTTTTATTATCCTATGAAAGAGGTTAATAATTTTTAAAAAATTAATTCATAAAAAGAGGGTGTCCAAAAAGCTTTGAAAAAGTCATCCCGAACGAAGTGAAGGAACCGCAGCACGAAGTGCAAGCTCAACGAAGTTAATCTTTTTGAATTGATAATCAACAGATTAGCTTCGCTGAGCTCATTGCTTACGCAATTTCGGTTCCTTCGTCGTTTCTCCTCTGAATGACGATGATTTTTGACTTTTTTGACACTCTCATTATCCTTAAGGATTATAATAAATTACCTATTTTAAGTCCAAAATAAATAGTTCTGGGTTGTCCCGGCCCGTAAATATATCCTGGGTCTCGTTGATTTCCAACATCAAAATCATCCTGGTAGGAGTTAAACATATTTTTTATTCCCACAAAAATTTGCATACTGGCTCCGTTTAAGCGGTATTGATAGCTTAGTTTTGCACCTATATCATAAAACGGTTCCGATTCTCTTAGTTCTCCATCTTCAGGTTCTGTCAGGGTTACCCCAAAATAGGGCACTAACATCCTACCGGTATAATTACCTGTTGCTGTAAGGCAAAATCCTTTGATAAAATCCCAATCGATGGTTGTATATCCATATTGATTGGGTGTTCGAAAGAATTTTTTCTCTCCAAATTCCTGAGCTTCTACATACTTGCTTTTTTGAAAAGTAAAACCTCCTGTTAAAGTAAAATCTTTTGATGGAATAAAATTTAACTCCAAATTTACTCCCTGCACCAGTGCTCCCTCATCGGCATTAACCCGGGTATAAGTTACCACTCCGTTTTCATCCGGCACACCATATTCTTGTACAAAAGCATTATTTAACTGTGTGTAAAAACCTTCTACTAAAAAACCTACATTAGTTTGATTAATCAATTTATTAAAATCGATAGATGCCATGTAACTGTGGCTAGTCTCTTGTGTTAAATCAGGATCATTGATATGAATTACTTTTCTGGAACCAGAAGTTTCAATATGTAAATCTTCGTCAAAAATTTGCGGAGCACGGTAACCCTGTGAATAACTAACACGTGCTTGAAGATATTTAAAAATATCATATTTAAAGGTAACTCTCGGACTTAAAACATTGCCTGAAGAAGATGAACCATCCACCTTATTTTCAATGGCATAATGATCAAACCGGGCACCCACAGAAGCATTAAACCTGCCAAAACGATATTCGTATTGAGAAAATACTCCGTAAATACTTGATATTTGATCTGCAACAATCGTATTCCCCTTATGAGGGACAACCAGCTCGCCACCAATGAATTGAGCATTATCATAATCTGCATAGCCAAGTTTCTTATCATCCAATGTTTCTCCACGATACTCAATTCCGGAAATCAGGCTTGAATTTTCAAATTTGGCATCGTATTGTGTTCCAATATTATAGGTAAATCCTTTTGTGGCGCCATAATCTTTCAAAGAGGAGTCAGCTCCATAATAAGAATCCCGATGTACCAATTGTCCCGACAGGTATAAAGATAATTTATCCTCCTCACGCATAAACTGATCGAAAGTTATCGCTCCCGAAGTTATTTGATGTTCAACAGCTTCAGTTATTTGGGATACATGATAAGGTTTTCCAAATCCATCGCCTCCTCTTCGGTCTTCATTGATGGTAAAAAAATCAACATATAATTTATTTTTATAACCCAAACGATGAAATAATCGTGTTCCCAACGTAATATTATTTAATTCCGATAATTCGGAAAATCCGTCGTCATTGGCATCAAAATATTCTTTATCACGATGGAATCCATAGAGTGTCATTCCTGTCTTTCCATCAGAAGATACCAACGATGCATTTAAGTTAACGCTATAATCAAAAGCAGGTTTACCCGAACCATCCAATCCCACTCCGGTATATCCGGATTGAGCAGATGCTTCGTAAGAGTTATTCACCGGATCTTTTAAAATTAAATTAATGGTACCGGCAATGGCATTACTGCCATATAAGGCAGATCCTCCTCCACGGACTACTTCAATCCTCTCAACTATGGATGATGGAATAAGTTCTAACCCATAAACACCAGCTAATCCACTAAAAATTGGCCTGTTATTAATTAAAATTTGAGAATAGGGCCCTTCCATTCCATTCATTCTTACCTGTGTAAATCCACAATTCTGGCAGTTATTTTCCATCCGCAACCCAGGACAAAAATTCAACCCATCGCTTAGGGTTACAGTCTGTGCCACCGAAAAAACCTTTGGTGTAATTGTATTTACAATTACCGAAGCATCTTTCCTACGTTTTCCATTCCGGTCGGCGGTTACAACAACCTGTTCAAGCCCCAGCACATCTGTATGTAAAATAAATTTTAATTCAACTGTATTCCCTTCGGTAAGCTCAACATCCTTTTCAACTTCCTCGTATCCAATGGATGAAGCTTTAACAGTATATTTACCGATAGGCATATTGATCAGTTGAAAATGTCCGGTTTCGTCGGTAGCAGTTCCAATAGTAGTATTTTTTAATACAATGGTTGCAAACGGAATGTGCTCCCCGTCGGTATCAACAACATGGCCTATAATGTTAGCATCGGTTCGCTGCGCAAAGGTAGAGAGTGAAAATAGTATAAGTATTCCTAAAATTAGTATAGATTGATTGATCTTTTTCATTCTTCAGATGGTTGTTTAATAAATTATAAACGGTTATTTGGTTGTTTTTAAATCTTAATTGGCTATGGTGAATTGATCTTCCTGTGTTAACGAATTAACAGTTAAAGTCATTTACCCACAAAACCTAAAAAAACAGAAATGGTTGTTTGATATAAATTAAGAATATCGAAAATGTGGGATTTATTATGACCTCAGATGCATCGGAGGTGCCCGATAGTTTTGTAGATTGAATAAATGAGATGGCTTAACAAAATAATCCGGAATACTATATTTTGCTACAATAAAAAATTTGGGATTTAAATGATCCAAATGAATATCTGCATCCATAAAATAATCGAGGGTTTGTATAACCTGGATTTCAATTTTAGTATGCTGATGCTGAGTATTTGATTTTTCAGTTTCACTTGTTTTATTAAAAGGATGTGCATGAACAATAATTTGGCCACTTTCAGTATAATGTGCATGAAGGAAAAAAGCGGCATTAAAAATAATTCCGCCCATGATCCACAGGAACAGGAATGAAATAATAATTTTCTTTATATGATCAAATGACTGTTTCATAATTCCTGACAAAAATAGTTGAAATCTTTGGGTCTGCCAATACCATAATTACGGTATTTTATCTTTTGTTTAATCACTTTTTTAGGTTGGCTTAAATAAAATTTTTGCTGATTATTTGACTAACTTCAGCGTAAACCGTTTAATTAAACCTAAAAAAGCCAGGCCAAATTCATTGGGCCCGGCTTTATGATCTCATAATAGCTATAGAATAGCTTATTGTAAATCCTTAATTACTTCAATTAATTCAGGAAGATCCATTCCTAATTTTTTAAGATGTTCAATTTTAGGTACCCCGTTTTTATTCCAACCACGACGCTCGTAAACAGCATCTAATAATTGTTCGTATCGATCTTCTCTGTATTTTCGGGTAATTGCTATTTTCTCTTCGGTGGTTTTACCCTCTGGATCCACACCAATAATTTCTTTCATTTGCTTATCATAACGTTCGGCTCTTGATTCGTACTCTTCAACAGTAACAGGCCCTGCTGCTCTGTAAGGCTGAGCATCGTGCTTACGTAAACCATACCCTCTACGGATATTAAAGATACGCTGGAAGTTATATACCCGTTCACTCTGACGAATCAGCTCATCTTTATCGAAAGGTTTACCTGTTACCCCTTCGTAAACAGCAACATAGTTGTCAACATGTTCTGGAATTTTGTGGGGCTCATCCGCTTCGGCATTACTTTCAGGAACTACATCGTTCCATGGAAGTTTACAAAGCCCTTGTAATCCGAACCAGGTTCTGAACATAGGCATATAGTGCAATGCTTCGGCTTTATCTTCGAAAGTAGGAATCTGGTTGTTCACCATATCCATAAAGATAAGCCATGCTTCATCATGTTGGGGCCCTTTGTTGGTCATGGCATACCCCCCTTGCTGTGCTAATGATTCTTTGGAAACATATTGTGAATATTCAAGGCCTTTATTTTCCATTCCAATATCATTAAGGAATTGCTCATCAGCACCATATTCTTTCACAAATTTTTCTTTCATCTTACGGACACCCATTCCGGCAACTAATCCAAACCCTTCGCCGCGTGCTAGTTGATGCATTACTTCCATCATTGCTTCAAAATTACCAAAGTTTAATTCCAATCCTCCGGTACGTTCTTTGTTAAGGATACCTTCCTCGTAACATTCCATAATAAATGCCATTACTGTACCCCAAGTAATAGTACAAATGCCATAAGTGTCGCAGTAGAAATTTGCTTCAATAATTGCTTCTGGGTCGAAAATACCAAGATTTGATCCTAATCCGGCGGCATTCTCATATTCTGGCCCATCAACAATAACCTTTTGTCCTTTGTAAGGCCCTGTTTTTAGTTCAAAGTCGTCAACCCCTTTTGAGCAACTCATTGCACATCCAATCCAGCACCCGTCAGGAATATTTTGGGTAAAATATTTATCACGGAAAACATTACTATGAATCTTCAATCCATCTTCAGAGCTTCCGAATTTAAAGTTATGCGTTGGTAGCAAGTCGTAATCATTCATTACATTAATAATATTTGCCGTTCCTTTTCTACGCATTTGACATTGTTGATCATCAAGTTCGCGCATTTCACGCTGAAATCTGCGGCCACGCTCTTTAATCTTCTCTAAGTCGGCAACATTGTTAAGATTCCCTTTAACGCCTTCAATTCTGGCCACAATAGCTTTAATATTTTTATCGCGCATTACAGTACCTAACCCGCCTCTACCAGCTTGTTTAAGCCTTACTTTTTTACGTTTCTGATCGTAAAAAGTAAAATTAATCATTCCGATTAAGGAATGTTCTGCGCCAGCTCCTGTAGAAACGATTCCAATATTTTTATAATCTTTTTCATTTTCGGCAAAAGCTTCGGTTAATTCTTCGGCAAGAATATGTGAATCGGTTGAGAATCCTGGGTCATCTAAAACTTCAACAGTACCTTTTGTTCCATCAATATAAATAATAACATCTTTCTCGGCTTTTCCCTGAAGTTCTAATGCATCATATCCTGAAAATTTCAAAAACGGGCCAAAAAAACCACCCACGTTTGAATCCATTACCGAATCCGTTTGAGGGGAAATGGAAACTAAAAGTGATTTACCGGCTCCTGAATACTGAGTAATTCCGGCTATCGGGCCCGGGCTAATAATAATTTCATTCTCAGGATCATTCCATTTAGTATCTGGTTTGGTAGCATCCCATAATAATCGTAATCCAAAACCTTTTCCTCCAATAAATTTTTCTTTCATTTCTTCGGAAACAGGCTTTTCCTTAATCTCATTGGTTCCAACATTCATATACAATATTCGGTTGGCATAACCTCTTTCTAACGGACGAAGCTCATATTTAAACTCTTTAAGCTTGTTTTGAGCCGCTCTTAATTTTTTTACATCCATATTTAATTCTCCTTTTGTTTATTTCTATTTTACTTATTTATCTTATTTTTTTCCGATTTCAAAGTTATAAAAATATAGTTTGAAAAGGTATTATAAAATGACTTAAATCAATATGTTATAGTTTACATATCGCTCTCTTTTTTCCATAAAAAGAAAAAATATTAATATAGCAAATTAAGAAGATCACTCAAAAGTCAATTAATCATTGGATTAAAATGAATATATTTTAAATTTGTTGCTTTAAAAACAAATAACAATGCATGAACCTCTGACTTATTTTTTCGAAAAATACGGAATCAATCTACAAGAAATTAAACAGATAATTTGCGGCCAAAAGTATGTAGCTGTATTATTAAAAAATGGGCATATTGGTGTATGTGCTACCCTCGGACATTATGTCGATGTGGCCATACAAGATTTAAGGTTTCCTGATTTAAATAATATACAGCACCGAATTCTACTTAATGCATATTTTAATGCCCATTTTAATTATAAAAATCATTATGAAAATACCAGCGATATTTTTGATAAAATAGATTTTAAAAAATATCACAAAATTGTGATGATCGGATTTTTTAAATCATTGGTAGAAAAATTTGAACGTGAAAAAATTGCGCTAACTATTTTTGATAAAGCCGTTGAAGATGAAAAATTAGCTCCCATGTCAAAACAATTAGAAGAGATTGCCACAGCTGATGCTATTATTCTTTCTTCAACCACAATTTTCAACCGTACTTTTTCAGAACTAATAGAAGCTACCAAAGAAAAATGCGATACCTATACATTAGGGCCATCAACCATAATGCACCCTGAAATGTTTCATTACAAAAACATTAAATTTTTGTTTGGCTCTATATTCGAGCCAAATGATATTAATACCTTAAAAATTATAGAAAATGGTGGAGGGACAAAACAATTCTTACCCTTTATGAATAAAGTTTTTTTAAAACCTTAAGTATGACTTTTGAGGAAATTAAATCAATTTTAAAAAATCATACAGTGGGTATTGCTGGTGCAGGAGGCCTTGGTTCTAACTGTGCAGTAGCATTAGCCAGAGTTGGTGTTGGCAGATTAATCATTGCCGATTTTGATGTAGTAAATGAAACCAACTTAAATCGACAATATTTTTTTAAAGATCAAATTGGAGAAAAAAAAGTAACTGCTCTAAAAAAAAATATCAAACGAATTAATACTGAGGTCGAAATAATCATTCATGACCTTAAACTAAATGAAAAAAATCTCGTTGACATTTATAAAGATTGTGATATTATTGTAGAGGCTTTTGATTTGGCCGAAATGAAACAAATGATTATTGAAACCTGTTTGAGCAAGCTCCCTGATAAACCATTGATTATTGGATCGGGAATAGCTGGATGGGGTAAAAGTAATGAAATAAAAATCAGGCAATCAGAAAACTTATATATTTGCGGCGATGAGATGGCTGAAACATCAACACAAAATCCACCTTTAGCACCTAGAGTGGGAATAGTAGCAAATATGCAGGCAAATACAGTTTTAGAAATTTTATTAAACAAACAACAAAGATGAAAGTTACGCTAAATAATACGGAAGAAACGTTTGATAAAAAAGAGCTTACGATTAGCGAATTGCTGGAACTAAGCAACTTTTCTTACAAGTTACTTATTGTTAAGGTTAATGGGAAACTTGTACGAAAAGAAGCTTATGATAATACAATAGTTAAAGATGGCGATGATGTAACGGTTTTGCATCTTGTTACCGGTGGATAACATTTTTATAGTTTATGCTTATTTTCTTTGATTTGATGCATAAATTCTTTTAATATTGTAAAAAAAGAACACAGAGTCATGCATACCCTTGGAAAAATATGGAAAACTATTTCCCCCATTATCAAAAATAAGTATATCATGACTTTACTTATCTTTTTAATCTGGCTTCTATTTTTCGACCGTAATAACTTAGTTGACAGAATTAAAGAAATGAACCGTTATAACCAATTGGAAAAAGATAAAAAATATTTTAAAGAACGCATTGATGCAGATTCCAAACGGTTGGAACAGCTAAAAACCAACAATAAAAACCTGGAAAAATTTGCCCGCGAACAGTACTACATGAAAAAAGCAGACGAAGATATTTTTGTGGTGGTTGAAGAAAAATAAATTACCCCGAGGAAAAGCAAATCGAATGTGATATATAATTAACTCGCTGGTTTCCGGCACAGAGTGGTTGAAAAATTAACACACTGCCTTCTCGTCCGCCGAAGCGGAACGCGAAAATGGGTTAAAAATCGCGCTCTACGCTTCTGAATAATTCCAACCAGGATTTATGATTTTTTTGTTCCGGAACAGGCAATTTTAACATTCCTGCCAATTTTTCTACTTCGCCCAACAAATCGGTTTTAGGATAATATTTCTCTGTTGTTGCATTCAGATATTTAAGGACTTTAAAAGCATTAAACCAAACAAAGAATCGTTTCCAAAAAGAGTTGAATCCGGAACAGTTTTGATTTATCTCTTCAATCCTCAAGAAAAACTGATTGGAATTTAAAAAATCGGCAACAGGAAGTGGTAATTGAAAGATAATATCATTTAATTCTATTGTTGAAGTATGATAAAACTGATCAACTATTTGCAGAAAGGCTTTTAAATCAGTAAAACAACGTAAATCATACGTTAATAAATCATTCTTTCCTGATTTGATGATTTGTTCGACCATTGGGCCGGTACCAAAAGGGACTCTTTGTGATATGCGTGGAGAAGGATAAACGCAGGTAGTATTTATTTCATAACTATATCCAAGAGGAAAAATCTTATGCAAAAAATAGAAATCTTCGCCTGCTTGTTTACTGTTCATTCCGCCTTGTTTAGCATATGCCTTTGCCGACACGGCAAAACAGGAACCAACGGTATAATACGAATAAGGAAATTTTATAAACTGAAAAGCAAACTTATAATATCTTAAGTATAGTTCATAGATTGTAATGGCATGGTAAATTTCATGAGGGTAATGATTGCCTTCCACAGGATGTTCAAAATAAACCGTTGTCAGATTGGTTTTAGGATTTTTCTTAAAATGATTTTCTATTTCAACCAGATAATCTGGCCGCACGGTAGCATCAGCATCCATTGAAAGAATTACCCCTTTTTCCTGGCCTATTTGATTGAAACGATAAAGCGCTTCATCCATTCCCAGCTTACGGGCATATCCAGCTCCGGCAACCCTGGATGGAATGTTTTGTTCGTAAAACACAAAAAAACGAAATGCAGTATCGGTATGTAACTGAATCCAATCCTGCACTTCGTAAAATGTTTTTATATTCTGATTTTTTATTCGCTCACTGGTTGTTTCTGGCTCATTAATAACAACAATTACTTCAACAGCAAATTCAGGGCGCTGGCAATTCCATAAAGAGTTTAGAGTTGTTATAATATAATCCTCATTAAAACAAGGGATTACAATGATATACCTTACTTTACTTGTTATTGGCTCAGCAATTTTTGCCTTAAAAACTTTTTGTCTTTTAAAGTAAAAATTAGCAAAGCTCATTTTATAGGGATAAAATTACTTCTTTTTATTTTCCTCCTGATATTGCTCGTTAAGCCCATTAAGCACATCACGGGTAATATTAAGGCTTTTATCTGCAAATAACACCTGGCTTCCAAATGTTTTACTTAAAACATATTGATAATTATGCTCTTTGTTATATTCTTCCAGGAACTTCATGATTCTGTCCAACCCCTGTCTTAACATCACTTGTTCTTCTTCTGATAACTGCTGCGCAATATTATCTCTGGTGGCATACAATTCTTGTTCTTTTTGAGCCAGTTCTTGTTGTAACATTTGTGCTTTGGTACGGGTAATTAACCCTTTATTCATTTGTTCCTGGAAATCACGAACTTCACGTTCAAAATTGCGGGATTTTAACTGAAGCTCGGCTTCCGATTCACCCATTTTTTGATTTAAATCATCACGTTTGTCCACAAAAAACTGATAATCAGAAATAATAGTATCTATATTTACATAAGCTATAGAAAAACTACGGCCTATAATTTCTCCATCAACTTCTTCTTCTGTTACCGAGGTATCAGCTACCGTACCTTTTCCTTCACCTGTAAAATATAATATATAAATCCCGGCAACTGCAACTATTAAAATGATATTTAACCAAAGTGATATTTTTTTCATAATTAATGTTTTTGTTTATTCAGTTTATATTAACAAAGCAAATATAAGTGAATATCATTCAAGCTAAAAATTTTATTTATGAATTTTTAAGGTATTTGACCATAGAAACCAAATTCTTAACTTTTTTTAACAGTTTATATATTCAGCACACCGCAATAAAAATAGTACAGCAGACATTCTTGTCTACTGTATGAATTTACTCCCGTATATTCCGCAGCATGAATGGGTATTTTGGATCACCGGCTTCCAGCCGGTAAAAGATTTCAGAAAGAGTGAGGGCTTTGCACAAAGCTAAACTCTTAATTACCTAAACCAATTATTAATTCCTGCTAATCGGCCAGGCCACCTGGATCGGCGGCCTGTAGAATTATTAATTGCAGTTCCAGAAAAAATGAGGGCTTCTTTGGATCACCGGCTTCCAGCCGGTGAAAGATTTCAGAAAGAGTGAGAGTTTCGCTTAAAGCTAAACCCTCACTTTCTTATTCAACACAAAGGAATGTCTGCTATACTTAATCCTACCGTCTGCTTTAGCTGACGGTAACAAAAGAAAATAAAAAAACGGCTTTAGCCAGTTAATAATTCAGTACACAAGACTGCCTACGGCAGCTAAAAATGTGTGCTGTACTTAAAAGTAAAAATTATATCGTAGGACAAGGAAGCATTTTACGTTTTTCGCGATCAGTTAGACCCTGGTTGAATAGAAAAATAACAGAAATCTCATGTGATCCACCGGTAAAACCTACCAGTTTTGAAATGGTTAAATCATAGCTATAGCCAATTTGAAACTGATCGATTTTAAATCCAACCAGAAAAGCCAATGCATCGTTACTGGTTAATTCTTTAAGTACGGGAATTCCCCTATACCAAACACCAATAACCAATGGCATTTTATACCAGTACAGCCCCAAATCGAGCTGACTGTATTGATCCTGCATTTTAAAAAGGAATGCAGGGGATAAACTTTGCCCACTAGACCAATTGTACTTATCCATAATTGTAAATTTGGCTCCTCCGTAAAGTGTAAATTTAAAGGGGTCCTGGCTAATATCACCCGTAAGCGATCGGTTAGGTTTTAGCATCCTGTCCCAGGTAAAACCAGCCCAATAATTTTTATTAAATGCCAAAACCGAGAAGGAAGCGTCAATATCAGATTTCCTTTGTAAAATTGGGATCTCTGCTGTTCCCTCTGTATCGGGATTCTCTAATTCATCGCCAAAAACAAGATCATCAAAAGCAATGCTTCGCTGGGTATAGAAAAAACTTAACCCGGGGCTTACCTGCCATCCTGAGTTGAACTGAAATTTATAAGAATAAGCCAAACCAATATTGGTTGTTGCCAAATTACTTGTTCCTGCCTGTTCACGATACAACAATACGCCTACACCACTGTTCAAGTGCGGAAAGTAGTGATCATATGAAAGTGCATACGTTTGAAATGCCCTGGTTAATGATGGCCATTGATTCCGGTAGTTTGCTGCAATCCTGTCGCCATCTGTTGACCCTGCAAATGAAGGAGCCAAATAAAGGGGACTGGCATAAAACTGTGAAAACTGAGAATCCTGAGCAATAACATTAATTTGAGTAAATAAAATAAATACAATGATATATACTATTCTGTTCACAATTATTCACTTTCTTTTTAAGGGTTATGAAACCCCTATTTTGGTCATTTAAAAATATAAAAATAAAAACATTTTAAATCTTTTAGTTACAAACACCATCAAATCAAATAAAAAACTTTGGTGTTAATTACCTGATTAAAGTAACATCCCCGGCGAGTTCAAAAGCTCTACCATTGGTAAATCGGCCCTCTGCTTTCCAAACATAAACATCCGGTTTTGCTTCTTTACCTCCTACTTTTCCATTCCAACCCATTTTCAGATCATTGGTTTTAAAAATCAACTCTCCCCATCGATTGTAAATTAATAACTCATACTTAACTACTCCTTTAGCAACGGGTTTAAAGACATCGTTTATACCATCTTCATTGGGAGTAAAGGCATTGGGGAAAGCAATTTCGCCCTCGCCAATTACTTTTACGGCTTTTTCTTTAATCAGGGAATCTACACATCCCTGGCTGTTGGTAACCACTAATTTAATATCATATTCTTTAGGCATCTCATCGTCAGGTGGCTTTTCATAATGATGCGTTACATTGGTTGCAAAAGAGGTGTTTCCATCGCCAAAATCCCATAAATAGGAGCATCCTGAAGTGTCGTTACACGAAGATTGATTGTAAAATTCTACCCGGGCCTGAAGTGTTTCGGCATCGAGCATGGTTACACTGGGCAACAACTCAAAATTGGCCTCAGGATTTGAATAAACACGTATCTTTTTATACTCATAATCATCACCACCTTCGCCCGTAGCGGTTAATTTCACATTATAAGTACCGGGCTCGGTATAGGTATGGGTAATTTCAGCTCCTTCGCCTGTTTCTCCATCGCCAAAATCCCAGGTATATTCATAAACTTCGGAATATATGGATGCTGCTGCAACAAAATCTACCTCTAATCC
>JAXHVS010000107.1:0-7778 GCA_034189025.1 Bacteroidota bacterium | reverse complement strand
CAAAACAATGCCGCGGGTTTTGTATATCATTTTTTTACTGTTTTTGCATTAAAAACGAACAAAAATAAAGATAAATACATTAAAAATTATTAATGAAGGATAATTATAGGATATAAGTATTCATTAATATATTGTTATCGAATAAACAATAGTTTTGTGATATGGGTTTTTGAGCCATCTTCGTTGGAGCAAAAAACAAGGTATACGCCGGTGCTCACTCTTTTGCCTGAAAAATTCTTTCCATTCCAGGTAGCTTGTCCTCCTTCGGCCGTTGTTTCATACACAATATTTCCGCTTATATCGGTAATTTTTACACTTACATCCGAAACTAATCCGCGAATGGTTATATCGCCGGAATAATTTTCGCGAACCGGATTGGGGTAAACATATACATCTCGAAATTCATCACTTCCCATAGTGGCAGATCCGCGGTAACTTATTAATCCTTTAGTCGTAGCAAAAAACACCTCTCCGGTTTCGTGATTAATGGTTACATCATTTATACTATTGGAAATGAGTGGGCTGTTTTCTTCGGTAAAATGATTTATCTCTTGTGTCCCGTCTTTTGAAACGAAATAAACTCCTGAATTCTGTGTTCCTAGCCATTTTTTATTAGCTCCGTCAATAGCTATCGAGGTAATCGTTTCAGTATTTAACAAATATTGCGTATAATCATCAATAGTTAAAGCAATTCGTTGGGCATAAAACAAAGAACTTTCAAAAACATCTGTGGGATTGTAATACACTACGATACCCTGGTCGGTACCCACCCAAATATTGCCATCAAGGTCTTCGGCTATGGAAAAAATGTTGTTTGTGATAATTTTTCCGTTTTCATCTAATATGCTAAATTTTTTATATAGATCATCGTTTTCGTTATCGGGAGTATTGTTATCATCAAAAACAAAGAGCCCATTTCCGGGAAGCGTAACCCACTTATGATCGTTTTTTGTAACTATAATATCCTTTACCAGTATATTACTAATTTGCGAATCAAAATTAAAACTATGCCACTCCCCATTTGTTAATTTAACAGATACAGGGTTAGTAACACCAGTATTGGTTACCCAAAGATTATTCTCTTCGTCCCAATCCATTCCGGCAATACGAATATAATCATCACCGGGAATCAGGGATTGTAAAGAGCTATTCGACTCATTGTGCACTTCTTTAATTTGATTGTTCATATATTCAAAAACCCCTTTCCCCCAGCTACCCACATAATAATGCTCAATATTATACGGATCTACTTTTACAGTAACATAATCGTGTGCTTCATAATTCATTATGCTATTCCACTGTTCATTTCGAAAAGAAAAAACCGAACCGTTTAAAAATACATTATTCCATGAGGGTGTTACGCCACCACCCACAACCAAAACCCGGTTTTTAAAAATATCTATAGCATAAGCATGAGAAGTATAAGGAGCATTAACAAAAATATTTTCATAAATTCCATTCGCATATTTTATTAATCCACTCCCATGATCGGCAATCCATAAGGTATTATTGATGTCCATATGGACATCATTGGGGTTAAAATATTGTATTTCGTTGGCTGTAATCGAATCTAAAAAATTTAAATCATGATCATACAATAAAATACTTTTATCTGTAACCATTTGAATTTGATTATTGGAGTACTTTATTTTTTTTATTGAATTATAATCCTGATTAAAAATACTCCACGAAAGTCCATCGTATAAATAAATAATATCTTTTGTCGAATCAACTTCCTTGTTGGTTAAAACAACTCCGTTGTTTACATAAATAGCATTAAAGTTTGCCGTATAATCCGGAATATCCGTAATTTGATTCCAGTTGGCATAGTCAACCAGGTTGGGATTTGAATAATCGGCAACAAAAATCCCTTCATTTGTTGCAGCGTATAAGTAATTATTATCAAGCACTAAATGGTTTACCTGCAATTGTGTTCCCAAGTTACCGATATAATAAGTATCTTTTACTTCGAGTTTTTCAAGATTTAACACAACAATTCCAAACCCACAGGATAGGTAAGCAAATTCATCAATAAATAAAATATGATTAATGGACTTACTTCCGGTAATAGTTGCTCTTTTTATATCTGAAAAATTAACGATCTCGTCGTTTTTAATCATATCGATATTCCCATTGGAGTAACCTGCCAGCAATAAATTATTTTCAGGAGAATAGGCGATGGCAGAAATTCCAATATCTGACAGTCCGTTAACTTTGGTATACTTTTGTGTATGATAACTTTTTTTATCATAAACCATAATACCTTGCTCGGATGCTGCAAAAATTTTTGCTGAAGATTCGCAAACATTAAGAGGAAAAGTAAAAGGCAGGTGATCGCGCCATTCACCAACACCAATCTGAGCTTTTAAATTAAAAGAGAGAATAAAAAGAATAATGAATAAAACTAAGTTTTTTTTCACAACAAAAATATTTAACTAAATAAACAGAAATTTTTATGATTTATTGTGATTTTTGTTCCAATAAAAAATTTACAAGTTCAGCGGTAGCTTTCCCTCTATGGCTAATTTTATTTTTTAAATTAATATCCATCTGGGCAAATGATTCTTTAAACCCATGGGGTTTAAATATGGGGTCATAACCAAAACCTGCATTTCCTTCCTTTTTGTAAAGAATCTCACCCTTTACAACACCTTCAAAAAGATATTTTCCTCCTTGATATATTAAAGCTATTACCGTTCTAAACTGAGCTTCTCGGTAGGTAACCTCTTTCAATAGCCGAAGCACTTTTTTCATATTTTCTTCCGAATTTTTTCCTTCACCGGCATAACGAGCTGATAAAACACCGGGCTGTCCGTTTAAAGCGGCAATCTCCAGGCCAGTATCGTCGGCAAAACAATCTTTTTTTGTTTGTTGATAAACAAAACTTGCCTTCTGTAAAGCATTCTCTTCGAGGGTAAGATAGTCTTCGGGAATATCTTCGGTGATTCCAACATCGCTAAGGCTTAACAAATTAAATTTTTGACCAAATAATTGTTGTACTTCTTTTAATTTATGTTGATTGTTGGTTGCAAAAATAATCTCCATAGGCAGTTCAAAAAAATGGATGCTCTAAAAGGCCATTCACTGGTAAATAATCTAATAAATGTAAAATTTAATAAAATCCTCCATATTTGGTTAAATTTTCACGAGGATTAACTACCATAACCGGAATACGAGCACTATTAGCAATAATATACTGTTCTGAAGCTCCTAATACATAATCAGCAATTCCGATATTTTTAGTAGAAATTATTAAAATTAAATCTGCCTCAATGGTTTTAGCATAATCGATGGTTTCAACTGCAAAACTTTTTTTCCCTTCTAAGGCATTAATTTCATAATCGATTCCTTGCGAATCCATAAAATCGCGGGAAAAAATTATATTTGCTTTAATTCTTTTAATAAAACCTACATCGGTAGTGTTGGGTTTTACAACATGAAACTTGGTATTAAAATGAAAATGCAAATAGCTCGCCCAATTTAATTTTTCTTTATTCTCTTTTTTAAAGTCTATTGGGAATACAATATTTTTCAATTCATCTTCTTTAGGAGGTTCTTGAACAACTACAAAAGGCACCTTAGAACTAACTATAACTTTTAGTGCCCAGCTTCCAGTAAGTTTTTGCATACCTCTTAACCCATGAGTCCCCATTACTACCAATTCAGATTCAATTTCCGAAGCAACTTCACCAATCGTAGTAAATATACTTCCTTTGCGAACAATGGGTTCAATTTCAAGTTTGTGAACCCCTTTATAATCATTCGCAATTTTACTAAGCTTGCTAAAAGCATCATCGTATTCTTTTTCCGACTTAATAATATGAAGTAATACAATTTTCTTACTTTTTGCCTTTTCGGCAAACTTAAAAGCGTGTTTTAAAGCGTATTCAGCAACAGGAGTAAAATCCCAGGGTATTAAAATAATATGGTCTTTATTTCCCATAAATCAAATTATTTATTTATTTTCAATATTTCTTTTCCAAAAAAATATTATCTTTCAAAGAAATAAATCAGGTCATTCTTTAATACCGACCCAAGATATGGATTTTATCAGAAACTTTAGTAAAAATACACATTTTTTTCCCATCCTAATTACATTTTTCATTTTAATTGATTTACATCCAGGCTTTACCAAAGAAAAAGGAGCTCCCTACATACAAAAAATTTTATTAGAGAATTATGGATTTAAAAATAATAATTTTTCTATAATTCAGGATCAATATGGTATTATGTACATTAGTAACTCCAACGGAATATTACAATACGATGGATCTTTTTGGGAAATTATAAAATTACCTGAAGAATCCTGTTTAACCTTACATGCTGATCAAAAAATTTATGTGGGCACTTACAATGATTTTGGATACTTATATCCAGGAAAGCATAATAAACTGAGATTTAAATCAATTATCGATTCTTCGGAATTTGCTGATCAAAAAATAGGCCTTATAGAAAATATGGTGTCTTTTGAAGAAAATATCTTTTTTACTACAAAAAATAAACTGTTCCGATGGGATGGAGAAAATATTGATTTTTTAGATTCTTCTTCAAAAAAAATAAATATTTACAAAGCAGGAGATCAACTATTTCTAAAAAAAAAGGGTAAGGATTTACAAGAATATGTCCATCAATCATTTCAAAACATCCCCTCCTCCGATAATTTATTTAAAGACAAAGAAATTTATACTATTCTCCCATACAACCAGCAACTGCTGGTAAAGACAGACTATGGTTTTTATGTTTTCGATCATTTTTCTGTTACACCACTAAAAACAAAAGTCAATCATTTAATTGATGAAAACCTGTTTTCCTCAGCGTGTATTTTGCCCAATGGGAACTATGCTTTTGGAACTAAGCTAAATGGAATCTTCATTATGGATAAAGCAGGAACGCTTGTTAAACATATCAACGAGTTGGGAGGTTTATTTAGCATTTCGATAAATAATCTATATGTTGATCAATCTCAAAATTTATGGGCGCTTCACGATCAAGGAATAAGTCGCATTGAATATCCTTCAGCTTACAGTTATTTTTCTCGCAACCATGGATTACAAGGGAATGTTACTGACGTTATTCGGTTTAACAATACATTATATGTGTCAACCAGTTTGGGTGTTTTTTATTTAGCTAATGAAAACAATATCACAGAAACAGATCATGTTAAGGTTTTTAAGCAAATCCGGGGTATAAAATCTTCCAGTTACCATTTCCACCCATTTAATAATCATCTTTTTGTATCTACAGCAAAGGGCTTCTATGAAATTACTGGGACAAAATCGCTTTTATTTTATAACCGTGCATCTCTAGATATAACAAGCGTTTTACATTCAAAAAAAAATCCATATTATATTTTCTTAGGGCATACCAATGGTTTGTCAGCATTAAAATACGAACAAGGGATACTGATTATTAAAAAACGATTAAAAGGGATTAATGATAAAATTTGTTCAATTGCTGAAGAAACCGATGGTACCTTATGGATGGCATCAAAACATAACGGATTGTATAAAATCGATCCATTTGACGAGTACAATCCTGACCTTCCTTTTACTCAGTTTTCTTATGATTCAGTTTATCCTGAAAATCTTCAGTGGGTTCATCTTTATTCGATACAAAATGATATGCTTTTTTCTACCGCACAAGGAATTTTACGATATGATAAAAAAAACAATGTTTTTTATAAAGATACAACCCTTTTATCCGCTGAAAACAAGCTAAAAACTCAATGGGTTTACCCTATTGTTGAGGATAACCAAAAAAATTTATGGTTAAACATTATTAGCAAAGGGAATATCAGTAACAAAACACTAGTTAAACGATTTGAAAAGAAATCGGTAGAAACAATAAACCCTTTACCGGTAAACCGTATAAAAGATTTTTTTATCACCTCTATTCACCCCGATGATTCTTGCATTGTTTGGTTTGGTGGACATGAAGGACTTATTCGTCTGGACCTTAGCCGGGAAACAAATTCAAAACTAAATTTCAACACTTACCTTCATAAAATAGTTTTGGGACAGGATTCAACCATTTTTTTAAGTCCATATTATTATTCTCAGATAAATTCTAAAAAGAAAGAAGTTTCTAAATTCAATTATCATTTAAATAGAGTTTATTTTGAATTTACTGCTAATCACTATGCAAGTGAAAATCAGCTTCAGTTTCAATTTAAGCTAGATGGCTTTGATACTACCTGGTCGAAATGGTCTTCGGTTAATTTTAAGGAATATACCAATTTAGCCGAAGGGGAATATACATTTCATGTCCGTGCCAAAAATATTTTTAATGAAGAATCAAAGGAAATTACCTATTCCTTTTTTATAAAACCCCCTTTTTACCGAACCTTTGTTGCTTATATTATTTATCTTTTACTCATAGCATTTCTTATCCTCTTGATTTTTCAATGGAGAGCCTACTATTTTGCCAAAGAACGGTTTAAGTTGGAAAACATTATTAACGAACGCACCGAAGAGATTGTCATCCAAAAAGAAAAAGCAGACAATTTATTGGAAAGGGTGCTTCCAAAATCCACCGCAAGAGAATTAAAATCGGGACAAAAGGCAGGGCCTTATCATTACAACATGGTAACGGTTTTGTTTTCCGATATTCAGGGATTTACTAAAATATCAGAGCAACTTGATTCAGAACATTTAATTGATCAGTTAGATAAATTTTTCCTTCAATTTGACACCGTTGTTGAAAAGTTTAACATAGAAAAAATAAAAACCATTGGCGATGCCTATATGTGTGCCGGAGGTATCCCCGAAAAAAACCGAACCAATCCAATCGAAGTTGTTCTTGCTGCCATGGAAATGCAACAATACATGAAATCGCTTAAAATGAAAACCGATGATGGCAACCGGCAAATATGGGATTTACGTATTGGTATAGATACCGGCCCTGTGGTAGCTGGAGTATTAGGACGTAAAAAAATAACCTATGATATTTGGGGAGGAACAGTTAATACCGCCAGCCGAATGGAAGCATCCGGGCAGGCAGGAAAAATTAATATTACCGAAAATACCTACATGCTAATTAAGGATTTCTTTATTTGTAAATATCGAGGTAAAATGCCGGTTAAATACAAAGGAGAAATCGACATGTATTTTGTAGAAAGTTTTAAACCTGAGTTTGCCACTGATTTAAAAGGGCTACATCCTAACGACAAATTTTTTATTCAACTCCAACTGCTTAGAGTAAACGATGTGGAAGAATTTGTTTTAACCAAACTTGAAGATGGTTTGCCCGATAACCTTTATTACCACAATGTAAAGCACACTATAGATGTGGTAACACAAGTAGAGCTAATTGGCCGTTCTGAAGGAGTATCGGATGAAGAAATGTTGTTGCTAAAAACGGCTGCCCTCTTCCATGATATGGGACATTTAATAAACTACGATACCCACGAAGAAGAAGGGATAAGAATGGCCAAGAAAATACTTCCAAAATATCAGTATAGTAAAATACAAATTGAGAAAATTTGCCAATTAATAAAAGTAACACAAATGCCTCCCGAACCAAAAAACTTGCTGGAAGAAATTATGTGCGATGCTGACCTGGATTACTTAGGGCGTACCGATTTTGTTCCGGTATCTATTAATTTATATAAAGAGTTACACGAACGAAATAAAATAGACTCAATGATGGAATGGAATAAAATGCAAATTGAATTCATTAAACAACATCAGTATTTTACTAAAACAGCTCAGAAATTGCGCGAAGTAAATAAAAACAAGCAGCTGGAAAATATCCAAAACGAAATCAGGCGGGAGATGGAA
>JAXHVS010000106.1:0-17486 GCA_034189025.1 Bacteroidota bacterium | reverse complement strand
TTTCTTTAATATAACATTTCCTAAAGCATCAATTATGCTAATTTGTAATGTACCCTCAGCATTCTTTAACGTTAAATAATCAGCAAAAGGGTTAGGATAAATAATAATATGATCAAAATAGGCTTTATCAACATTTACCGATTGTGTTATGTTAGCAACGGTAGTTGGTGAATTTTCAAGGGATAATTGATAACAATTAGCATCATTGCCACCAAGGGTTGCTTCCTCAATTGTTACTGAAATATTTTCGCCAGGCTCTGCTGTTTCAAATACAGCATGTATGCCGGTTAGTTCAACATCGTCTGATGCAATAACACCATCTAAAAACAGATTATTTTCGTCTATTTCTGCTTCTGTAGTTCCATCATACGATTTATCAAAAACAGTAAATGATCCTTTTATTGTAATCTCCTTGCGTGCTATTTGGGCTTCCGTTGTAGGCGAACCTTCAAGAGATAATATATAGTTTTCAGCATCAAGGCCTCCAAGGGTTGCATCATTAATTGTTACTAAAACATTTTCGCCAGGCTCTGCTGTTTCGAATGCGACAACCACTGTTGCTAATTCAACATCGTCTGATCCACTAACACCTTCCAAAGTCAGATTATTCTCATCTATTTCAGCTTCCATATTTCCGTCATACGTTTTATCAAAAACAGTAAATGTGCCTGCAATAGTTAATGTTTTTGTCGTTGTAAAACTGAACGTATTTCCATAAGTTGTGCCTTCACTATTCGTAGCATATGCTCTGACATAATACTTTGTTAGCGGAGCAAGCATATTCATTTCACTTACAAACTCATATGTTCCTTCTATATATTCATCTTCAGTATATCCCTCATTATTCAACAGTGTGGGTTCTTCAGATATATCCCAAACTACACCAATACTTGTGACTGGGTATCCTCCATCGGCCATTACTTCGCCACCGGTTACTGCTGATGTATCATTAACATTTATTACTTCAGAAGTAACAACTGCCGGTAGTTCCGATAATCCACCATCCAATATATCCCAGTTAAAATTATCAATAATTTCTTGTCGGGCAGTAGCTGCATCCCCGGGAGAATATTTAGCATTACCCGCATTAAATGATAAGTTATTTTGTAAAGATTGACCGGCCCATCCTATTAACAGATTATTATAAAATGCAGTAGATAATGTTGTTGAAGCAAGCATTTCTGTTACATCTTCAACATTACTCATGTTCCAGTTCCCCAGGTCCTGATTAAAGTTAGTTGCTGAAGCAAACATATAACTCATATCGGTAACATTACCAACATCCCAGTTTCCCAGGTCTTGATTAAATTTAGTTGCATAAAGAAACATGTGGCTCATATTGGTAACATTACCAACATCCCAGTTGCCAATATCCTGGTTAAAATTTTGGGCATTATAAAACATAAAGGTCATATTGGTAACATTGCTTACATTCCATGAACTAATATCCCCGTTAAATGACGATGCATCGTAAAACATTCTCTTCATACTTGAAATCTTGCTTACATCCCAATTGCTTAAATCCTGATTAAAATTATTTGCCCAACTAAACATATACTCCATATTTTCTACGTTACTAACATCCCATAAGTTTATATCCTGATTAAAGGATGATGCATAACGAAACATATGACTCATATTGGTAACATTACTAACATCCCAGGCTGAAATATCCTGATTAAAAGAGGAAGCTTCAAGAAACATATATGCCATTGTTTCCGCATGGCTAACATCCCAACTTCCAATGGCTTGATTAAAATTAGCACATCCATAAAACATAAAACTCATATCTTGCACATTACTTACGTCCCATGAACTAATATCCCCGTTAAATGAAGTAGCATTATAAAAAATACTATACATATTCGTTACATTGCTTACATTCCAGTTACTGAGGTCCTGATTAAAGTTTTCGGCATAGGCAAACATTGACGACATTGTTGTAACATTCTCAACATTCCAATCATTTATAACTCCATTGAAGGATGTTGCCTCCCTAAATATTGCATGCATATCGGTAACATTGCTAACATCCCAAGGCAAATCCTGATTAAAAGAGGAAGCATTATAAAGCATAAATGACATATTCGTTATTGTTGAAGGGATTTGTGTTGGTAGTTCAATCAGATTAACTGCATCCCGAAAGGCTCCCGAAAGGTCTGTCAGCCCGACATCCCCAAAACTTGTAACTTTAATCAGTTTATCCGCATTATTAAAACTTTCCGAGCCTTTTCCAAATTTAGAAAAAGAACCACTAATGGTAACCTGATAAGTTCCTTCTGAAGCATAAATATGCTCAATATCTCCACTTGTGGTTATGGTTTCTTCATTACTATCACCCCAGTTAATTGTTACACTTATTATCCCATAAAGAGGAAGAGTGATGGTTGTGCCTGGAGACACTTCGGTATCAAATTCCAGTTCCATGGGTTGTGCCCTTATGTTACTACTAACAATAAGGGCACAAATAATTATTAATATTTTCTTCATTTGATAAGTTTTATACTCTTAAAAAAATTATATTTCAACCTTAGCTATGATTAAACGAAAAGGTTTGTTTTTATAAGTTGCTGCATCCGTATAATAAAGATATATTGAAGTCTCGCCAAGCCCTACCGATATTTCACCATTTCTTCCTATTCCCATCCAGGTCTGTCCCATATATTGAACCTCAAAAGATAAGACTCGTGTGTTATACTTATAATATCCTTCAGGATAATCAAGATACAGATAAGGATCCGTTGGATCTGTTGTACCTTGGACTTCTAAAAAATCTTTCATTATTCCACCTTTTAAAAGTATACTTTCAGCCTGGTTTGAGTTTTTTGAATATAAAGTATATGGTACAGAAAGAATTTGGCTGGTACCAATTACCGTCCCATCAACAGAGATTTCAAGAAAATAGTCGTTATCACCCCAGTTAACTACTGTTAAATCTTCAGTACTTCCGACATTTAAACTAACCACACCATACGCTGTGGTTGTAACATTGTGTGTTTCGGTAAAAACAGCCGTTCCGGATTCAGATCCTTCCAGTATTTTTATATCAATGTCAACATTTTCTTCGGCCATAATTGAGCCGTCACTGTTTCTGAGAGTAGCCTGATACTTGAATTGATTGGGAGTTTGCGCTTTAATTAATAAAGCAGTAAAAAAAACAATTGTTAATGTAAATAATAACTTTTTCATAATTTTTGGGTTTTTAGTGGTTATTTTTTTATGATTTTAAATGATTGCATAATTTTTTTGCCTGATAAAATATTTAAAATATAAAATCCAGGAGGCAGCTGTTGAATGTTTATCACATTTGTTTCGGTAAGATTTTTCCCTTCTAGTTTGGCCTGCCCACTCTCATTGATAATGGTATAACTGATCAATGAGTTTTTTAAACATTCAGTATCCAAAACAATATTTATATTGTCTTTCACCGGATTTGGATAAACAGATATTTTACCGGCTATATCCAGCATTTCATGAACAGCTGTTTCCTGATTTTTACTTCCCTGGTGAAATCCCTGGGTAAGTAAAATTCCTGACTGTTCGTAAGTTTCGGTCATACACTCTCCGACAGACCAGTCCATGGACAGGAAACTGGCACCTCCGGAGCTAATTAAATCGTTTACCATTATCTGGCTTTTTGTAGTTAAGCCCAGACAAACACAAACGAATAAAAAAATAAATTTTCTCATAGATTTTTTATTTAGGATTAATAATAGATTGTAATTATATTTAAAAATAATACTTACAACAATCTCATCCTAAATATCTTGAAAAGAATTAGAATACAGTATCCGTTAGAAAGAATTTGAGTATAATGAACGATTATTTGATTTACAAAGAATTTAAAAAATCAACAATATTGGATCTCATCCCCTTGGAAACGGGTATTACATCGTTGTTTTTTAAAACCAGGGAAGGTTTTCCTAACTTATTAAACCGAACAAGCTTATTAAGATTCACCAGATGAGATTGATGGACCCTGCAAAACCCAAAATCTTTTAATAAGTTTTCGTATTTTTTTAACGGTTTACTTACCACGATTTTTTCACCGTTGTCCATAATGAAATGAGTGTAATTATCATCAGCCATACATCTTACGATATCAGAAACTTCAAGAATAAAAAAAGCTTCGGTAGTATGAATAACTATTTGTTTATTCAAAGGGATATTTAGGTTGTGAAGAAGAGCTTCTAACTTTTTTAAATATATTTGATAATTTATTATCTCCGTAGCTTTTTGAATTGCCTCAACAAGTTCAACCGGTTTGTAGGGTTTTAACAGAAAATCAATAGCACTAAATTTAAAAGCCTGAATAGCAAATTGTTCATAGGCAGTGACCCAAATTATATTAAAATCAACCTTTCCAAGCTTTTTAATGATCTCGAAAGAACGCCCCCCTTTAATCTCAATATCCATAATTAGAATATCAGGATTTACTGATTTAATAAGCTTAACCCCTGATTCTACCGAATCGGCTTCGCCAACAATTTCAATATCTGAGAAATACTGAGGAATAATTTTTTTAATATTATCCCTTTCGGCTTTTTCGTCTTCGATAATGGCTACACTATTCATTTAAATCATTTTTTAATATCCCTTTTTTGTACACAAGTTAGTTAAATTTTATCAACTTGAAAAATTTCAACTTTCTTTATAAGGAAACTTAAAGGAAACCATTGTGCCTGTTTTTGAGTTTTCTTTTAACGTTATAACAGTAAATTGGACTTTCCATCCATACAGTTTCTTTAAAATCTTGACTCTTTCTCTGGTAATTTCCAAAGCTCTTGATTTATGAATTTTATTTTCTTCGGCAATTGTATTTATATATCCAGGTCCATTATCAATAATGTTAACTGTTAAAATGTCCTGATTTTTAGAAATTTCAATAGTTATCTTATTTCCTCCTCCAGAAATACCATGCACAACAGAATTTTCTATAAATGGTTGCAAAAACATTGAAGGAAATAATACCCTATTGACTGGAATTTTATCATCGATTGAAAATTCAAAATGAAAAACATGGTTATATCTTAGCTGTTGAAGATTTAAATAATTTTTAATTAATGATAGTTCTGAATCAAGATTCTTAAGTTCATCAATAGAACCATCTAATACCTGGCGTATAAGTTGAGAAAAATCAACCATATAATCAGCAGCTTTATTTTTTTCATTATTTAGCATAAAATTTTTAATTGAATTTAATGCATTAAAAATGAAATGTGGATTCATCTGAGATCGTAAGAGCTTTTGTTTTATTTGCAATTTCCGGTTTTCTTCTTTCCTTTTTTGCTGCATATAAAACAAAATTGCTGTAAGAAGGAGTAGAACAAAAATAACGATAAAAGCCACAAAACGTTGTCTTTGACGGGCTAACTTCTCTTGCTGTAATTTTTTTTCGGTGGTAAGGTTTAATATCGTATTTTCTTTTTTCTCTGTTTCATATTTCTCCCGTAGCTCCTCCATAAGAAGTTCTTGTTTTTCACCATAAATGGAATCTTCTAATGCTACATATTTCTCATAATAATATAATGCACTATCACTTAATTCCATGTTTTTAAATGTTTCATAAAACATTTTATTATTTTCATAAAACTCTTTCGTTAGATTATATCTTAAACATAATCTACGTGATTCTCTTAATAAACTTAAACTTTCTGAATAAGCTCCAATTTTATTATATGTTGAAGCCAATAGGTTTTTCATATAAACAATCCCCTGAATAGAACCAATTTCTTTTTCTATTCCAAGAGACAAATTATAATTATTGATTGCTGACTGATAATCTTTTTGATTAAGCTTTAAATTACCTATGCGATAATAAGCCTGGGACATTCCTGCCTTGTAATCAATTTCTTTACTCAGTTTTAATAAATCATTATAAAAAGACTGCGCTTTTTCGATGTTATTCTGTTTTTCACTGGTATAACCCATTGCATCGTAAAGAGATGCTAACACTTTCTTGTCTTTTATTTTGGCTTTGAGTTTGTTGGCTTTTTCATAATAAGTGTATGCAATATCATTTTTATCCCAGGTCTGATATACATCTCCAATTTCCAGATAAGTATTAATTATGGTTACAGAGTCCTGTATTTGCTCAAAAATATCGCAGGCTTGAATCAAATGGTCAATGGCTAAAGGATACTTCCCTGATGAACTGTAAATAATTCCAATATTAAGTAGGTTCGTTGCTAATTGATTGCTATCATTTATTTCTTTACTTAATTCAATCGCTTGTTCAAAAGCTTTAATTGATTTTTCATTTTTGCCTATATAGCTGTAAGCAATTCCTTTATTGGTATAAATCTGAATAATAGGTAATTTAACATTTGTCTCACGGTACAGGATTAAGGCTGAATCGAGATAGGCTATACCCTCATTATAATTTTCTTTGTCAACATAAGCATAACCCATTAATTTATATATATAGGCCTGGTTTGGTTTATCTTTTAGTTTCTGATAAATAGGGAAAGCTAATTTGCTGTACTTTATTGTTGAATCATACTCAAATTCTTGAAAGTAATTGTATTTTGCTACTTCTTTATAAGTATTTGCTACTTCTTTTGTTAATTTATTTTGTTTTGCAATACGAAGGGCTTTAAATAGGCTGTCTTTTTTTGTATTAGAATAAGCAATTTGAGAAAAAAACAATAAAATAAAAATCAAATTTTTCATATCTAATAAGGTTAAAACCATGGCCCTATTACAAATATACATAATAAATAAGCATTATTAAAGTTTGATTTTTAAATGATTATAAAAGTTATACATCATTTATATGATGTAAGTATTCTTACTATTCTTTTATTAAATCTCCTCGTGGTTAAAAAAATTATTATAATAAAAAAACATCCAAACTTTATTTAGCTTGGATGTTTCCTTATTATAATACTAATATTCTGTTTCAATTATTTTTTTCCATCATAGCCCCATTTTATATACATAGAGCCCCAGGTAAATCCGGCACCAAATGTAGCTAAAATAAGATTATCACCTTTTTTCAACTGTCCTTCCCACTCCCATAAACAAAGAGGCAATGTAGCAGCTGTGGTATTTCCATAACGCTGGATGTTGATCATGACCTGTTCTCTTTTAATCCCCATGCGTTTTGCTGTAGCTTCAATAATACGCATATTCGCCTGATGCGGAACCAGCCAGTTTAAATCATCCGGAGCAATTCCATGTCGTTTCATCATCTCTACCGAAACATCGGCCATTTTAGATACAGCCCATTTAAACACAGGTTGTCCCTCCTGGTAAATAAAATGTTCGCGAGCATCAACGGTCTCATGTGATGCAGGTTTTACAGATCCTCCAGCTTTTTGATGTAGATGAATCCTTCCAACACCATCCGATTGTAAAATCGAATCGACAATACCAATATCTTCGGTTGTGGGTTCAAGAAGTACAGCTCCTGCACCATCGCCAAAGATAGGGCAAGTTGCACGGTCTTGATAATCAACGATAGAAGACATTTTTTCTGCGCCAACAACAATCACTTTTTTATGCGTGCCAGCTTCAACAAATTTAGATGCCGTATCTAGGGCATATAAAAAACCTGAACATCCGGCATTCAAATCAAAACTATGGGCATTTTTTATTCCTACTTTGTCACTAATAATATTTGCTGTGGCAGGGAATTGATGATCGGGTGTAACCGTTGCACAAATTAATAAGTCTATTTCATCGGGTGATGTTCCGGTTTTTTCAAGTAATTGTTTAACAGCTTTTGAACCAACAAAAGAAGAACCTTCGCCTTTCTCTTTAATAATCCGCCGCTCCTTGATTCCAATCCGGGTCATAATCCACTCATCCGAAGTGTCGACCATCTTACTCAATTCATCATTGGTTAAAATATAATCAGGAACATAAGCTCCAATACCGGTAATCGTTGCTCTTATTTTTGTCATTTAAATGCCTCCTTAATTTTATCAGAAAGTTTTGCTTCAACCACTTCCTTTGTGTGGAGTATCATATTTTTGATAGCCAACTGTCGTGATATTCCATGGCCTATTACAATATTTTTATTTACTCCCAATATTGGCGTTCCCCCATAATCTTCGAAATTAAATTTTTCAAAGAATTCGTCTTGAATATTTCTTTTCTTTATCAGTGTATAAAAGGCTTCTGCTTCTTTAAGTATAACATTGCCTACAAACCCATCACATACAATAACATCCACCCGGTTTCCTGCAAATAACTCATTTGCTTCCACGTTGCCAATAAAATTAAAATCTGTAGTGTCTTTCATCAATTCATGTGCCGACTTAACCACCAGATTTCCTTTTTTTTCTTCAGATCCAATATTCATTAATCCCACCTTTGGATCATTAATATTATACACATGTTTTGCATATAATGATCCCAAAATACCATATTGATATAATACATCTGGTTTTGTATCGGGATTAATTCCAACATCTAGAATAAGTGAATAATTACCGTTGGGTTTTGGAATCGCTGCAGTTATTACGGGACGAATAATCCCAGGGATAACTTTTATAGCTAACATTGCGCCAACCAACATTGCACCTGTACTGCCTGCACTGGAAAAACCATCAATTTCTCCTGATGCAAGAAGTTTATACCCTTTTGCTATACTTGAATCTGGTTTTTTTGCGAAAGCTTTTGCAGGATGATCACTCATCTCAATGACCTGGGATGCATGAACAATATCAAAATTTTCGGGGTTAATCTTTTCCCTTTTTAATAATTCATTAATTTGTGATTGATCCCCAATTAAAACAAGTCGATCGTCGGATGTCAACTCTTTATGAGCTAAAATTGCTCCTAAAACAGCTGCTTCAGGAGCAAAATCACCACCCATAATGTCTATTCCAATTCTCATACGGATGTATTACAATTAGGCTTTAACTTCTTTCTCAACAGCTAACTGTCCTCTATAGTATCCACACTCAGGACATACTCTGTGATACTCGTGTGTAGCACCGCAATTGGAACATGTGGCAACAGTAGGTGCTGTTGCTTTGTAATGAGTTCTTCTCTTGTCTCTTCTCTGCTTCGATGTTTTTCTTTTTGGATGTGCCATTTTCTACTATTATTAATTTTCTTTTAGTTTTATTAACTCGCTCCACCTTGGATCAATCAAATCTTCGGCAGAATTATCTGGTTTTAATTTCTCAATCTTGTTTAACATCTCAGGATTACAAGTGCTATTCCCTTTTTCGTCATCGGGATGAACACATTTTAAGGGTAAACTTAAACGAATACTTTCGTATATGTAATGAGCTAAATCTAACTCATAATCTTCAGGCATTAAATACATTACTTCATCAGTATCTTCATGTTCTGTTTCTGAAAACTTGACAAATAACTGACCCTCAAAATCTATGGGCATTTTAAATTCATCAAGGCAACGATCGCAAATAACATTTACAAAACCCTGAATCTTAAAATTTAACTCAAGCAATTGTGTTTTTTTTGTAAGAACAACTGTCGTTTTCAGCAAGCCCTCTTTAATGTCAGAATATTCTATACTTAGAAAAAAAGCATTATCCACATTAAAAATAAATTCATGCTCACCCTCACTTAATCCCTGAAAATCAATTCTATATTTACTCAAATAATCCACCTCACAAAAATTTACATCGTGCAAAAGTATAAATTTATATTTGAATAAAAAAAGAAAAAACGCCAAAGCTTAACGTTCTTTCTTTCTTAAAATTTATATTAATCGTTTTTTTAATACAATTCGAATAATCGCTCCTTTATTAATTTCTGAATGATACACAAAAATTTTACCATTATGGTAAGCTTCTATAATCCTTTTTGAAAGTGATAAACCTAAACCCCAACCTCTTTTCTTCGTAGTATATCCGGGTTGAAAAATAGTTGTATACTTCGACTTAGGAATTCCTTTGCCTTGATCTTTTATATCAATATACAGATATTGTATCCTGTCATCTAAAGTTACACTCAATGTTCCAACCCCTTCCATTGAATCGATCGCATTTTTACATAAATTCTCTATAACCCATTCAAACAATGAGGCATTAAACGGAAGAAGGATCTGATCGTTTGCTGGAAAGTTAAATTGAAAATTAATTTTATCGGATGATCTGGCTTTAATATAATTTACTGCATTAATAAGCACCGGGATAATATCCTGTTTTGTTAATTTGGGGACAGATCCTATTTTAGAGAATCGTTCAGTGATTTTTTCCAACCGGTTGATATCTTTTTCAAATTCATCAACAATTTCTTGATCTACCTTTTTTAGTTTTAATAACTCTACGTTAGCCAAAAGCGAAGAGGTGGGTGTCCCTAATTGGTGAGCTGTTTCTTTTGACATCCCTACCCAAACCTGGTTTTGTTCTGCTTTACGCGAAGTGCTAAAAGCAAGGTAAGCTACCAGTAAAAAGATAATCATTACCACAAACTGAATGATAGGGAAATAAAACAGACGGGTTAATAAAACAGATTCTTTGTAATAAATATAGTTTTTATTTCCATCGGGCAAAATAATTTCAATAGGTTCATTTTCTTTTTTCATTTTCTCGAGCTGGAGCTCCAAATACTCAGGGTCATTTTCGCGATCAGAATCGAGATTACGAGTAGAAACAACATTCCCATTTTTATCAGTTAAAATTACCGGAACGGTTTCATTATTTGTTATCACTTCCAAGATAAAGGTGTAATTCTTTTCCTCGCTATCCAAATCGGAAAGTTGGCGCATACCCAATGCCCATAGTTCCACTTTTTTGCGTTCTTCTTTTGATAATTGCTTTACCAGTTTATTAGTTGTAAATATAGATGCTACAGCAATTATAATAGCAACAAATAAAAGAAGTAATTTCCACTTTTGTTTTTTGGTGTAAATGTTCAATTCAATAATCTTTTATTACAAGGTTAATAAATAATGTAACGAAAACTTAATCATAATAGTATATAGCCATCATAACTTTTTTACAAAATAGTATCTTCTTCCCATTCAATAACAAACTTTTGCTCATTATACTGGATTGTTTCTTTTTCTCCGGATTTGTTTTCTTTGTCCTCTTCCCATTCAATCTCAAAATTATTATTGGTTTGTTTATCTGTTTTTATCAAGATAGAATCGTTTTCTCTCCAACCAAACTCCTCCTGAAAAATCTGTTTTAAAGTTAATTTTTCTTGCTGAATATTTTGTTTTAATTCGTCCCGTGCAGCTTTTCGGTCGTATTTTACTTTATAATCATCCTGGTTTCCTTCAATTAATAAAAACAAAGAGGTGCGTCCCAATCCATCATCTTCAACATTTTCATATTCACTGTGTCGTTTAACCGATCGTTTTAATCTTCTGGAAATAACATCCGACAAAAGCACTTTTACACGATAGGTGAAATTATTGTCAAACCCATGTATGCCAGAAGCTGCAATATTCATTGCCGAAGATTCAATGTCCATCTGAGGAATATACACCTTCTCATCTTTTATTGTAATCTGATTTTTTAATGTGGAAAATTTAATGTGTTGCAACTCTTGTACATCAATAAATTTAGATAGCCCTAATAACGGTTCAAAATTTATTAATTCACCATTCATAATGGTTATATCATTTTCCGATCGAATTGTTTTTTTATTGATTTGTAACTGGTCGTTCCATTCAGAGGAAAAAAACACCTCTCCAGAAAGATTCCCATTCAGGTTTTTATTGGAAATAAATTCCTGTCCAAAATTATTGAACGAATAAAAAAGTTTATACATATTAATTTGATTTAACCGGCTTTGCATTCTAACCAAAAAGTCATGATTGAATTTTTGGGTAATAACACCGCCAGCTTTTACATATCCATCCATTGAATAAAAAGAAATTTCATGTAATGAAATCATTCGTGGTTTATAATTTAAATCTCCACGAATAGCTGTGGCAGAAAATTTCCCTACCTCAAAATTTTTAATGTCAAGTTTTAAAGATAATGCAACTTTCTCTGGTAACCGATAGACAGGATCTGCATTTTTGTCATCGTCTTTTTTAAACAATAGCGAAAGCTGACTAAGGTTAATATGACTGGAAACCACAGATGCTTTAACATTAAACATTTTTTTATGATGGAAATAATCAAAAAGTTGTGAAATATAACCATTGATTAAAAAATCATTCTCCTTAATTTTAAAGGACAAATTTTGAGCTTTTAAATTCCGGTAAAGTTGAATATTTCCATTAATATCTTCAAGTTTTACCGGATTATCTTTAATTTGAAAATCGGCATCAGAAAGCGTTAAATCAACCGAATAATTCGGAGTAAACAAGTCAGCAAATTGAAGGTTTTTTAACTTTGCATATTTACCGTTATAGTTAATATCGGCTTCGGCATATCCACTTAACAAGGCAATTGTATCAACATTAAAAAAAACATTAATATCTTCCAAATTTAAATTGGTGAATAGTTCTGCGTTAACCTGCGGATCGTAAAGATTTGTTAACTTCAATTTCCCATTAAGCTGGCTGTTTTTAATGGTTGCGTTAAAATTTTCAAAAATAATTTGCGTAGAGACAGGATCTTTATTCGCTCCATTAGTATAGCTCCCTTCAACAAAAAAATCATGGATGCCAACATTTCTTTTTTTATCGAAAATACTTGCATTTTCAACTAAAAATCCGGCTTGTATTTGTGGGCGGTTAACGTTTATATCATTCCCGTTGATATTTAAGTCAATTGAAACATCCCCTGTTTGTCCCTTTATCGAAGAAAAATCCTTTACTACTGATGGTGGCAAATTATGAAGTATAGACCTTAAAGGTAATTTATTCCCTTTTATTAATAAATTAATTTGCTTATTTCCTGTATTATTAATTTCACCTGCTACAATAAACTTTAAGTTTTCAATCGTAAGTATTCCATCTTCAATTTGATATAGTTTATTAATAATATTTAACTTTAAATCAGTTTGTACATTTTTATTTTTAAAATATTTTATTCCCTCCACTTCAAGTTGATTAATAAACAACTCGGATTGTATCTCCATTAAATAATTTTTATGAGAAAAATTACCTTCAAAATCAAGATCATCTATTGCCGTTATTAAAGTTGTTTTGGTAACATTGTTGCAATAAAGTAACTTGGAATTGGTAATCTTTACTCCTTTTAAGTCAATATTAAAATCCGATTTCTTCGTTCCGTTTTTTTGTTTCCCAAAAACATAATTGGCATCACCCAAATGATCTATAAATAAACGAATATCGGCACGATTTAAATGAATGTCGGTTATTTGATAATTTTTGTTCAAAAAATCAGTAAGGTTGAATTGTACAAAAACACTTTGTGCCGCAAAAAGAGTATCGGTATTAAACTCCTGGATTTTAGGAAAATATCCCTGTGGTGAATAAACTACTATATTTTCAAGTTCTACTGATGCTTTAGGAAACTTTTTTAAAACAGAAAATTTTACTTTTTCAACATCAATTTTGGCCGAAATATGATCGTTAAGCTCTTCAACAAAATATAAACTTACTTCATCTTTATAGAAATAAGTAATTAATCCTGAAATCATAAGAAATATTATCATTCCCAAGATTAACCCTACAACGATCGATTTAATTGTTTGTATCACTATTTCTATTTTTATGCCTGCAAAAATACAAATTCCTTTTATTGTATATCAAATACTTTACCAGAAGTATTGGTTTGTTTGCCTAAAAATTTTTTCAAAAAAAAATTAAAAGTCTGGATTACGTCATTTTTCAGTATTTTCTTTTTCTATTAATCTCATTTGATTATCATAAGAATGATTTACATTTGCAACAATTATTTTGCAGCAACAATGAAAAGAGAAGATTTTGAAATAATGGCTCCTGTTGGTTCTTATGAATCACTAATGGCGGCTATTCAGGGTGGGGCAAACTCCGTTTATTTTGGCATTGAAAAAATGAATATGCGTGCAAACTCATCCAACAATTTCACTTTTAGTGATTTAAAAAAAATTGTGGCGATTTGTGAACAGCACGGACTAAAATCTTACTTAACCTTAAATACCGTTATTTATGATCAAGAAATATCTTTAATGCATGAAATTGTTGATGCAGCCAAAGCAAATAATGTAACAGCAATAATTGCCTCTGATATAGCTGTTATTAATTATGCCCAAAAAAAGGGTGTTGAAGTACACATCTCAACACAACTAAATATAAGTAATATTGAAAGCCTTCGTTTTTATGCCCAGTTTGCCGATGTAGTTGTATTAGCCAGAGAATTAAACCTCGGCCAGATATCAGAAATTTCACAAACCATAAAAAAAGAAAATATCACAGGCCCATCTGGAAAGCTTATAAAAATTGAACTTTTTATTCATGGGGCATTATGTATGGCAATTTCCGGAAAGTGTTATTTAAGCCTGCACGAAAAAAATTATTCGGCAAACCGTGGCGCTTGTTTACAAACTTGCCGTAAGGCTTATATTGTTACAGAAAAAGAGTCGGGCAACGAACTTGAAATTGACAACGAGTATATTATGTCTCCTAAAGACTTAAGCACAATTAAATTTTTAAACAAAGTGCTTGATGCAGGAGTTAGGGTGTTAAAAATTGAAGGACGTGCTCGTCCGCCAGAATATGTAAAAACTGTTAGCGAATGTTATAACGAAGCTATTGAGGCCTATTTAGATGGCAGCTATAACGAAGAAAAAATAAAAAAATGGGAGGAGCGATTAGCTACCGTTTTTAATCGTGGTTTTTGGGATGGTTATTATCTGGGCCAACGATTAGGAGAATGGAGCCACAAGTATGGTTCGCGCGCTACCAAACGAAAAATATATATTGGGAAAGGAACCAACTATTTTACCAAAATTAAAGTAGCCGAATTTCTCATCGAAACCAACCAGCTTTCGGTTGGTGATGATATACTAATAACTGGCCCAACAACCGGGGTAGTGCAAACTACCGTTAAAGAAATCCGCGTAGATCATAAAAATACAGATACTGCCGTGAAAGGCGAAAGATGTTCAATACCTATAAAACAACTTATCCGCAGATCGGATAAATTATATAAAGTAGTTGATGCTAAACAGGTAAAACAACAATAAATATAATCCAAAAATATTTTAAAAAAATAAAAAAATATTTAACTTGCGGATTAAACTAAAATCCTTATTGAGTATATTGATAGTCTTCCAAAAATACAAAAATATAGGTAATAACTCTTCAAAAAAATATTAATCTTTATATAAAATTTAATTATTGTTGAATTTTAACAAACATTTGTGTATCAATGAAATCAAACAAAAATTTTCAGAAATCAAAGAAAAACAAATCATTTGGTGATGAAAGAGAAATGAAAGTTAAAAAAGTAAATGCCTCCAAAAAAGAAAAATATTTCAAAAAAGAAATATTTGATGAAATTGAAGAATTTGAGGACCTTGACTTATTCGGCAAAGAGGATGATTTTCTTGACGACGAAGAAGATGAAACTTAGAATGATTAGTTTTACTCCTTATTTTTAACCAATAAAACAAAAGGGCTGAAATTGTTTTTCAGCCCTTTTTGTTTTTATTCGTTCCATCGAATAATTTTTCCTCCCAGAGATGTTGATAAGACTTCCTGTTTCGCCTCCCCATAAACGGATAAGCTAGCTCCGGTATTTACCCTGGCATCGATTTTTTTGGTTGCAAACACATCGGCATTACCACCGGTGTTCATTTTAATAAAAACCTCTTTACATTCAAATTTTGCGGCTGATAATATGCCGCCAGTATTTACATATGATTCTTGTAGTTTTGATTTCCCGGTTATATCTATATGGCCGCCTTGATAAACTTTAAGTTCAACAGCATTTAAATCAGCTTGTAGTTCTATTCTTCCTCCGCTTGTAGACGTAGCAATAATTTTATCCGCTACAATTTTATCTTTTACTATAATTTCAGCAGCAGCATTCGATGATATTTCCCGTAACTCATCATAATTTAAATAAACCTTAACGGTAACATCATCAAAAAGATTCGATTTCATTTTAATCTTTAAGAGTTTGTCTTTTATTTCGGTAACTACCTCAGTAGGGTCAACATCTTTAGAGTCTATTTTTACTGTTCCTACCTCTCCTTTGGCCAAAAAAACCTGGATGTTTCCAAATACACTTATTTTGTCGAATGAATCTATATTCCTTTCTTCTGTGTTTTGAGTATACCCTGTATAAACCGTTAATGTAAATAATACAGCAAATAAAATTCTTGTTTTCATAGCTTACTAATTTATATTCTTATTTAGTATTTTTAAATACATTATTATTCAATAAATATAGGGACAAATCACTTGCCCCTTCATATTAACTATTAAATAAGATGTTTTATTATAAAATTTTACTAATATTTTCGGTTACAATATGTCCGTCGAATAGCTGAACAATTCTATGCGCATAATCAGCGTCGGAAGGAGAGTGAGTTACCATAACAATGGTTGTTCCCTCTTTGTTTAATTCGGTAAGCAGTTTCATTACTTCTTCGCCATTTGCTGAATCAAGATTTCCTGTAGGCTCGTCGGCGAGAATTAGTTTTGGATTAGCTACAACCGCCCGGGCAATAGCTACTCGCTGTTGCTGTCCACCGGAAAGCTGTTGAGGAAAGTGTTTTCGCCGATGGCCAATTTTCATCCGTTCCAAAACGGCTTCAACTTTTTCTTTTCGTTCTTTAGCAGAAACTTTTAAATACAACAACGGGAGTTCAACATTTTCATACACAGTAAGTTCATCGATCAAATTAAAACTTTGAAAAACAAAACCAATATTTGATTTTCGTAATTCAGTTCGCTGCCTTTCCTTAAAACCGGATACTTCAATACCATCAAACCAAAGTTCTCCGCTTGTGGGATTATCCAAAAGGCCAATAATGTTTAAAAGCGTTGATTTTCCGCAACCTGATGGACCCATAACGGCAACAAATTCTCCTTTCTGAACCTCAAGGTCAACTTTGTTTAATGCTGTAGTTTCGATTTCATCGGTTCGAAATATTTTAACCAGCTGTTTTGTTTTTATCATAATCATTTTTTAAAAATTTTATTGTTCACTGTATTTGTTTGACGAATATCTTCTTAAACTGTTACAAGTTATAAAATATTTTACCGTTAATCGAAAATTATAAAACATTTTAACATTTTTTTAACCTGGTTCTTGCGCTTAATAAATTCTTTAGCAGAAAAATTCCCTGAGAATTATTCTCTACAAACAATGTCGTGTATGAAAGGGATCAGTTTAATATTAGGGTGGAAATATCAAATATTATTTTATGATAAACATCATTAATACATTATTTATTGTCACCAGCGTAGTATATAGAGTTATTTTAGTAAAATAAAAGTTAATGTTCTAAACTATTTTTATCAAAGTAAGAGTTTCATAATTGTAATAATTCTTTTAATATAATTATAGTAAATAAGCTATTTATTATCCACCCGAAATATGAACTGATCCATAATATGCCATACACATTGTATAAACGTAGTACAAGCTGAATACTTAAAAGGGAGCATGTTTGCTCTGGATAGACTTTACCGTAGCGATAGG
>JAXHVS010000105.1:0-46359 GCA_034189025.1 Bacteroidota bacterium | reverse complement strand
TATACCAGCTTCTCTTTTACCAAATACTCAGCAATCTGAACCGCATTGGTAGCAGCTCCTTTTCTTAAATTATCGGCAACAATCCACAGGTTTAAACTATTGGGCTGTGAAAAATCCCTGCGAATTCTACCTACAAAAACAGCATCTTTTCCTTGTGCATTTATGGGCATAGGATAAATATTATCATCGGGGTTATCTTCTAAAACAATACCCTCGGCATTACGAAGCGTAGATTTTAGCTCTAACAAATCAAAATCATTTTCAAACTCCACATTTACCGCTTCTGAATGCCCTCCATATACTGGTACGCGGACAACCGTTGCCGTAACCTGAATGGAATCATCGCCTAAAATTTTACGGGTTTCATTCAATAGTTTTACCTCTTCGGAAGTATATCCGGTTTCATCAAAACTACCCCCATGAGGCAAACAGTTTAAATCTATTTCGTGTGGATAAGCCATGGCTCCATTCTTCTTCTTTCGTTCATTTTCTAACTGATGAACTGCTTTAACCCCTGAGCCCGTAACCGATTGATAAGTAGAAACAACTACTCTTTTTACTTTATATTTTCTATGCAAAGGTGCTAACGCAACCACCATTTGGATCGTTGAACAATTTGGGTTGGCAATAATTTTATCCTCCTTCGTTAAAAGCGAAGCATTAATTTCCGGGACAATCAGTTTTTTATCGGCATGCATACGCCAAGCGGATGAATTATCTATTACAGTCGTTCCTGTTTTGGCAAATTCGGGCGCCCATTTCAATGAAGTTTCTCCCCCGGCAGAAAAAATGGCAATTTCGGGTTTTAATGAAATAGCTTGTTTTATTCCCAGAATTTCTACTTCAGCGTTATTATACAGCAATTTCTTTCCAATCGATTTTTCCGATGCAACAGGAATAATTGTTTCACACGGAAATTTTCTTTCTTCTAATACCTTAAGCATTACACTTCCTACCAATCCGGTAGCTCCAACAATGGCTATTTTCATTTTTTCAATTTTATTTACTGGATAAAACTCATACAATTAATGTTCTAACAAGCATTTTTTGTATATTTCAAAATTAAAAATATTTACTAAAACCATGATGAAGAAGCTAATATTTATTTTATTATTCTTTCCAACGTTTGTGTTTGCTCAGTTTACTGAAGATTTTGAGAATGTTGGTGATATTTCAACCTGGACACAAAGTAATACCGAACGTTGGGGTGCATCAAACATTTCTCCTATAAATGGGGATTATTCGTTACACCATATTTTTGACAACCCTGATTCCGGTAATGATCAGATATCCATTGAACTGCCATCCTTCGATTTAACTGAACAAAACGTAACCTGGAGATTTAAAATTCGGCACGGTTATAATCCATCATCATTAAATAACTGGAGTGTATTTATATTAAGTGATGCAGATGCCAACCAAATGTATCCGGGAGGCAATGTAAATGGGTATGCAGTTGGCGTTAACTATACCGGCTCAGATGACACATTGCGCTTGTGGAAAGTAACCAGCGGAAGCGCTACTGAAATCATTGCAACAAGTATTAACTGGGAAAATGATATTGGAGAATCTTTAGCGCCGGCATTAGAAATAATAAGGAATACCTCTGGTAATTGGGAATTTAAAATTAATCCGGAAGGTAATTTTGACAACGCCTATACCATTGGAACAGGTAATGATCCAGAATATACATTTACAGACTTTTGGGGGGTATTTTATAAATACTCTTCAGCACAAGACATGCAATTGTGGGTAGATGATATTTATTTTGGAGATGAAATTATAGATACTATCCCTCCTCAAATTTCAACCTTTGAAATTATTGATTCAACAAAACTTCAGATCAGTTTTACTGAAATGGTCGATTCTTCTTCCGCTGTTAATCCCATGAATTATCTTGTAAACAATAGCATTGGAAATCCGGATTCGATAGCAATTAACAAATTACAAAATGTTGTTGAATTACTATTTAACTCAGCATTTACAAATGAAACTTATTATGAAATCGACATTTCAAATATTACGGATATGGAAGAGAATGTCCTGCCAGACACAACCATTCAGTTTCTTTATTTTATCATAGAACCTCATCATGTAGTAATCAATGAAATCATGGCCGATCCCAATCCTCCGGTTAACAGCTTACCAAACGAAGAATATATTGAGCTATACAATACAACAAATTTTGATATTGATTTATCCAATTGGGAGATGATTTCAGGAACCTCCAATCGTGATTTACCTTCATACATTTTAGAAGCAAACAGCTATGTAATATTATGTTCAGAAACGGCAGCCGAAGAATTAAGTAGTTATGGAAATGTAATAGCTTTTTCATCGTTTACAAACATTATTACCAACTCAGGAACAACGGTGAAGGTACTAAACGATAAAGAAATGGTTATTGATTCGGTGGCATTTACTGTGGATTGGTATCATGACCCAACCAAAGAAGACGGTGGATGGTCGTTGGAAAAAATTGATCCGTTAAACTTCTGTTCAGGTTTAACCAACTGGAAAGCCTCAGAGCATCCCAATGGAGGAACTCCGGGTTTTGAAAACTCCATTTTCGGGCCAAATCAGGATACCATACCACCTCAGGTGGAAAGAATTGAGATCATCACATCACAACAATTAAGGATTTACTTTAACGAACCGCTAAAAAACTCTGCAGCAACCAATATTAACAATTATTCTGTCGATCAAGCCATTGGAAATCCTTATTCGGTTTTCCTCCATGAAAATAAAATGACCGTCGACCTTTTATTTTTAAACCAGTTTCCGCAAGAAACAGCATTAAATTTAACCATAGAAAATATTATAGACTGGTGCGAAAATATAATGCCATCAACGGTTCTAAATTTTACCTACTATATTGAGAAACCTTTTGATGTGGTTATTAACGAAATTATGGCAAATCCGGAACCCTCTGTTGAATTACCAGAATATGAATACATAGAAATTTATAATACAACCGGTTACGACATCGGAATTACTGATTGGACAATAGCTGCAGGTTCAACGGTTAGAGATATTCCTCCTGCCCTAATAAAAGCCGGCGAATATATTATTTTATGCAGTCAGGATGCTTCCGTGGAATTAGAAAGTTATGGTAAGGCCATTGCTGTACCAAGTTTTCCTGTATTAACAAATTCAGGACAGGCTCTTATTCTTAAAAATCGAAATGGAAAAATTATTTCAAGTGTTACATATTCCGACCATTGGTATAAAAATGAATTTAAAGCCGATGGTGGATGGTCGCTGGAACAAATTGACCCGTTTAATCCTTGTGGTGAAGAGAACAACTGGGAAGCTTCAAAAAACAAAAAGGGAGGAACTCCCGGGCAAATCAACTCTATTGATGCAGAAAATCCCGACACAGAATCTCCTGAGCTGCTCCGGGCTGCCCCTGTAGACGAGAATACAGTACAATTATTTTTTAGTGAATCCGTACATCACGAAACGGCAATCATTAAAAACAACTACCAGATCGATCATGGGTTCGGAAATCCTGATACAATTGATATCATAACACCGGAAAACAAATCTGTTTTATTAAGTTTTGGACAACCTTTTGAATCTAACACAATTTACGAAGTTGAAATTACAGGTGATATTACCGATTGTGCAGGAAATATTATCAGTGGTAAAACCATCGCTACATTTGCTGTTCCGCAAAACCCTGATGAGTTAGACCTGGTAATTAACGAAATTCTATTTAACCCGTTTGCAGGAGGTGTTGATTTTGTGGAAATATACAATCGGTCGGATAAAGTTTTTGACTTAAACCAATTACGAATTGCCAGTTACGATGATGAGGCCAATGAGTATAAAAGTGTTGTAAAAGCCTCTGACGAGGGACATCTTATTTTTCCCGGAGAGTACCTGGTAATTACAGAAAACCCTGATATTGTAATGGAACAATATTATACACAAAATCCAAATAACTTTGCAAAAGTTAGTTCACTGCCCGCATATAATTCGGATAAAGGACGGGTTATTATAATGGAAAAAAACGAAAATGCCATCGACAATTTTGCCTATACCGAGGATATGCATTTTGCGCTGTTGGCTTCAAACAAAGGAGTATCGCTGGAAAGAATTAATTATGACAGGCCCACCGAAGATAAAACAAACTGGCATTCAGCTTCAGAAGTAGTAGGGTTTGCAACGCCAACCTACGAAAATTCACAGTTTAATCCTCAGGTTGAGATGGAAGAAAAAATTACGATTGATCCTGAAATATTTTCACCTGATAACGATGGTTATAACGATGTAGCCAATATTAGCTTTAATTTCGATGAATCTGGTTATGTAGCCAATATCAAAATTTTTGATACCCGCGGACGATTGATAAAATATCTTGCCAACAACCTGTTGCTGGGTATCAATCAAACAATTACCTGGGATGGGCTTGATGATAAAAACCAAAAAGCACCCATGGGTGTTTATGTGGTTTTTATTGAGCTTTTCGATCTGGAAGGTAATGTTAAACAATACAAAAAATCAGTTGTGGTAGCTTCAAAATTACAATAAATGTGAACGCTTTACCTCAAATTAAAAAACCCGGGATAAAAAATCCCGGGTTTTTTACTCTAAAATTTTATGTTAATTTATTTTCTTGTTAAAGAGTTTATAATCGATTCAAAGATCAACTTTCCATCGGTATTCCCAATTTCATCATCGGCAGCTCTTTCCGGGTGAGGCATTATTCCAATCACATTTTTCTTTTTGTTGCAAACACCGGCAATATTCTCAACCGACCCATTAGGATTGGCAGCAGAAGTAACTTCTCCATATTGATTGCAATAACGGAATAAAATTTGTCCGTTTTGCCGCATTTCCTGTAGCGTTTCTTCTTTGGCGTAATAGCGGCCTTCGCCATGAGCAATAGGTATTTTTAACGGTTTTTGTTTATCAATTAGCGCTGTTGCCACAGAGCCATTATTATCTGGTGTAATATAAATATTTTTACAAATAAACTTTTGATTATCATTATGTAGTAATGCGCCAGGCAATAATCCAGCCTCGCATAATATTTGGAATCCATTACAAACACCAAACACAAAACCTCCTTTATTGGCAAATTCAATAACCTTCTCCATTATGGGCGAATAACGGGCAATAGCACCAGAACGAAGATAATCTCCATAAGAAAAACCCCCGGGCAGAATAATGGCATCAACACCTTGTAAATCGCCGTTTTTATGCCATAGTTCAATAACATCATGCTTCATAATATGGCGAAGCACATAAATCATATCTTGATCACAATTTGAACCAGGGAAGATAACTACTCCAAATTTCATTTATTTCTATTTTGAGGTTGACCATAGCTATCGTGCATTAAAACAGAATGCTATATGCATACACGATATTGTTAACAGCCCAAAGATATAATTATTTCATATTACCAACAAATTAATAATTCTTAGATTGATACTTAACCGGATTGATTCATGAATTTCTCATGTTAAAATATTTCATTATATTTAAGATGCATAAAAAATTAATGGTTATGAAAATTTTTAAATACCTTATTAGAACTTTATTAGCCCTTATTGCACTATTTGTTTTGTTTCTAATATATGCGACTGTTTCGGATTTCAAACCAGATGTAAAAGAAACTATTTCGCAATCAGAAAACCCTGATACCATTAACATTTCAAAAAATTTATCGTTAATGATCTGGAATATTGGTTACAGTGGCCTTGGCGATGATATGGATTTCTTTTATGATGGTGGCAAACAGGTAAGAACTACCAAAGAAAGAACTCAGCAAAATTTTAATTTCATAAAAAATTACCTGAGACAAAACGATACGCTGGATTTTATTCTTTTACAGGAAGTAGATATTCGCTCCAAAAGAAGTTACAGAATTAATCAATACGATAGTTTAAAAAAAATATTTCCTGAATATTTTCCTTTTTTTGCAACCAACTACGATGTAAAATTTGTTCCATCACCAGTAACCAATCCTTTGGGAAGGGTAAAATCAGGATTAACTAGTTTTACCAAATATCAACCTAAAAGTGTTATTCGATACTCTTTCCCGGGAAACTACTCGTGGCCGGTAAGCTTATTTATGCTCGACCGCTGCTTTTTAGTAAAAAAATTCCCAACTACAGACCATAAAGAATTAATTGTGATAAACACGCACAACTCAGCTTACGATGATGGTTCACTTAAAAAGCAGCAAATGGAATATCTAAAGGAATTCTTATTAGCAGAATACCAGCAGGGTAATTATATCATTGTTGGTGGCGACTGGAATCAAAATCCGCCCGACATTGATTATTCAGATATAAAAAAAGATTCACCCACAAAACGGTTTGTTTTAAATCCTATTGAAAAAGATTATTTACCCAATGACTGGAACTGGGTTTACGATCCTAAAATCCCAACTAACAGGTATTTAAATGCACCTTACGAAAAAGGAAAAACCATAACGCCCATTATTGATTTTTATCTTATGTCGCCAAACATAAATACCATTTTTGTTAAAGGGCACCATTTTGAATTTAAAAACACTGATCATCAGCCAGTTATATGTAAAATCGTATTTAACTAATTTTTATAAAATTATGCGCTTAAATTACTGCATTTTAGCTATTTTTGCCCCTCAAAATTTTAGGGGATGCAGGGATTTTTTACAAAATACAGGAAACTAACATTTGCATTCATTTTTATTCATCTTGCCAATTTATTATTCGGCAGGGATAATATTCCGGATGTAAATTTAGGTATTGATTTTAGAACGATGCATGTATGGAGAGGCATTGCAACCAGCACTGTTCCTACGCTGGAACCTTCTGTTACGTTTTCAAAAAAAAGTTACTCAATGGGTGTTTGGGCAGCTCAAAGTATTGATGGAACTTATTCTGAAATGGATATCTATTTTAATTACGATTTCCGCAATTTTTCATTTAATGTTTATGATTACTATTGCCCAACCTCATTTTCGGGAAATGACGAATTTACGGATTTTAATGAACATACAACCAAACATACGATTGAATTAGATATTGCTTACCATGGATCTTCTTATTTTCCTTTTCAGATTTTGATAGCAACCATGGTTTTTGGAGACGACTTAAATCCCAGGAACCAGAACAATTATTATTCAACTTATTTTGAGCTGGGTTATAAAACTCAACTACACCAAACCGATATTCGATTATTTTTAGGGCTTAATGCTTTTGATGGATATTATGGCGATAAATTTGGAGTTGTTAACACAGGGCTTACAGCTATAAACTATTTTAAAATTACAAACTTTAAAGAAATTCCTGTTCAAACAACATTTATAGCCAACCCAATGCACAAGAACTATTATATCCTTTTTGGGTTTAGTTTATAAAACTTCCCGTTTAAAACAATTCCATCAAGCCGCATTTTTTCTGCCGAACGTAATGCATCATCTTCAGTATGTACAATCGGCTCGCCTTTTTCATTAAATGATGTATTAATCAGAGCTTTAACTCCATATTTTTCATCCATAAATTTTAATAAATCAAATAAAAAAGGATTTTCGCTGCGTTTGAAAATGGCCTGAATTCTTGATGTGCCATCAACATGTACCACTCCTTCAATTTCTTTTCTTTTGAGTGGATCGATTTTAAAATCAAGCAACATAAATTTACTTAAATGATAGATTTTATCAAGCCCTGTAAAATATTTGGCATTTTTTTCAAGCATAACCGGCGCTACCGGACGGTACCATTCGCGCTTTTTATGCCACTGGCTAACCTTTTTGGCTAGCTTTGCAGAATCGGCTTTAGCCAGAATACTCCTGTTTCCTAATGCACGGGGGCCAACTTCAGCAAAACCATTACAAACACCAATTACTTTGCCTTGATTTAATAATTCGGCAATTTCGTTTAATTCATTAATTTTTTTTACTTCATAGTTTTCAATTCCCCAATTATTTAAATAGGGTTGATGTGTCTCAATCTTTCCATGTTTCAATTGCTCAAGAAAAGCACCTGCACCAATCGACAAACCCGAATCGTTTGTACAGGGAGGTATAAATACATCTTTAAAAATTTTCTGTTTTATAATTTCCGAGTTAGTTAAAATATTTAATGCCGAGCCACCGGAATAATAAAGATATTCGGTTTGGGTTTTCTCTTGAAGTTCTTTAAGTTTGACAAGGAAATCGCGCTGAAAAATATACTGAAAAGTAGCAGCAACATCCTGAATAAAAGAGTTCTTTTGATCAAAACTTTTTAAATCAATATTCCAGTCTGATTTTGCTTTGGTAAAAAATATGGATTTTCTTCCCCATATATTGTTAAAATAATCGTTTTCTATTAACCAATCTTCTATTTCAGGTCTAAATGTGCCAAACGATGCAAATCCCATCAATTTACCCGGTACCGAATGCTGTTCAAACTCTTTTGCACCAATAATACCAAAAGTTAAGGCATTGGCATTAAAGAACGTCGATAAATATTTTAAGTCCCAATGATATTCAATCTTCTGCAACTCCTTGTTTTGATATGTCCAGGCTGAAAAATTACTTTGGCTGGCTCCTCCGTCGAAATGTATCAGTAAACTATTGTTTTTAAAATCTCCAAAAAAAGGTAAACAGCTATAAATATGCGCTAACTCATGATTAAGTATATAAGCTGTTTTTTCCTTGCCAAACCACCAGGCTGTTCCTTTTTCCAGGTTCTTCTGTAATGTTTGGTTTAAAGGAGCTTCAAATCGTGCCTCGCCGCTTTGATCAATAAATGCACGTCCAATAACATTATCGGTAAAAACCAAATCATAATTATCATTGAATAATTTGGCTTGTTTTAACAACTTAAAAAGGGTCGAATCCATTGAGTTGTCGAACTTTTTTCGCGTTACTCTTTCAAGCTGCAAATATTTTACTATTTTACCATTTTTAAAATAAGCAAGGTTATGATCGTGAACAAATACAGGATATCCATAATTTTTTATATCTTTAATACCGTAGATTGCTAAAGTGGCTTTTGATTTTTGTATCATAAATTATTAAATAGAATATTTGATATGATTTAATTAATCATTTTTTTGCTATATGAGTTTATTCGCTATTTTTGGCATTTTAAAACAAACAAATTTATTTTTTTATCGTAATAATAAGTACTTTTTTAACTAAAGATTTCAAATGACTCTAACAGACCAAGAAGTCCACTTCTTTGTTAATACACTTAAGAATGCATCAAATTATGATTTTAGTGAATATTCGGAAAAATCATTAAAACGGCGCCTGCAAAAAATTCTTATAGATAATAACCTTGACCTAGTTGGAGTAATTAATAAACTGAAAAACGATAAAATATTTCTTGAAAAAACAGTTAAAGACATTACGGTAAACACAACAGAACTTTTTCGCGATCCTCAAATTTGGCAAAATTTACGCTATCGAATACTCCCAAAATTTGCAAACAACAAAAACATAAATATTTGGCATGCAGGATGCTCAACTGGACAAGAAGTATATTCGATGATGATTTTACTTAACGAAATGGGATTGCTCGATAAAGCTAAAATTTTTGCCAGCGACCTTAATTCAGACGCTCTTGAAGCTGCAAAAAAAGGAATTTACAAATATAGGTTCAACATAAGCTACCTTGACAATTTCGATAAAGTAATAAAAGAAAATCCTTTTAATTACGAAGAATATAATGAGATCCCTTATACCAATTATTTTAAAATTGACAAGATAACCGATACAATTACCATGAACGATTTTTTAAAAAAGAAACCTATTTTCAGACAACACGATTTGGTAAAAGGAGGCAATTTATATTTTGCTAAGTTCGATCTTATTTTATGTAGAAATGTTATTATATATTTTAAATATAGTTTGCAAAATAAAGTTTTTAAACTTTTTCACGAACACTTGTACACTAATGGGTATCTGGTGTTAGGAATGCACGAAACCATGTTAGGCGAAATTGCTTCAAAATTTGAAAAGAGAGGCCAATCTTATCGAAAAAAATAAATGAAACAGTATTTAATAGTTTAGACAATGAATAAATACGAATTAGGCATAGTTGACACAAGAAACATCATAAAAATATTACAAGATGTTTACGATTATGATTTTAAAAATTATGCACTTACGTTTTTTAAACGAAGAGTTGAGAATTTTATTCGTATAAATAATTTGAAAAATGCTGAATTCTTTATTCAACGCATTGAACATGACCAAGAAACATTTGAATGTTTTTTGGAATTTATGGCTGTTGATATTACAGAAATGTTTCGTGATCCTTCGGTGTGGAGATTATTAAAAGAAGAATTACTGGTAAATATTATTCCCGGAGCTACAAATTTCAAAATATGGTTTCCTGAGGTTTCATCAGGGGAGGAACTCTATTCAATGGCTATATTATTGAATAAATTAAACCTAAATCAAAATGTTCAATTTTATGCTTCCAGCATAAGCGAATTAAATATCGAAAAAATCAAAGCCGGTTTTTTCGATCCCAGTAAAGTTGAAGTAAACAATGCAAATTACAAACGCATTTTTAGCGAGGGAGAATTATCTGATTTTTATACACAAGAAAATGAAAAAGCTTTTTGGGATACTTCTTTAATTGAGAATACAAAATTTATCAAACAAAATATTATATTTGATGATTATCCTAAAGGGATAAAATTAATTATATTCCGAAATCAAATGATTTTTTACAATCAAATATTGCAAGAACGTTTTTTAAAAATTATGCATAATTGCTTAGTGCCGGGTGGACATTTAATTATTGGCAATAATGAAAAAATCGATTATTGGAATTCAGATAAAGATTATATTACGGTAAGTAAATCGGAAAGTGTTTATAAAAAGAAACTGTCATAATTTGCAAAAATAAATGTACAAAGCAGTTGTAATAGGAGGTTCGGCAGGTAGTTTTCAGGTAATTACAAAAATCTTAATGTCGTTACCTAAAAATTTTCCTATCCCCGTATTATTATGTTTACATCGCTTAAAACATGTTCGTTCGGGTTTTGTAGAAGCATTGTCCATTAAATCAGGAATTCCTATTATCGAACCTTATGATAAAGATAATATAAAACCTGGGATTGGATATTTAGCCCCCTCCAATTATCATATGTATATCGAATTAAATAAACGAATCGCACTATCAACCGAAGAACCTGTAAATCACTCCAGGCCTTCTATTGACTTAACTTTTGAGACAGCCGCCCAGGCATACCGCGATAAATTAATTGGCATTATTTTATCTGGAGCTAACCGTGATGGCGCATATGGATTAAAAAAAGTAAAGCAACTTGGAGGAGTGGCAATTGTGCAAGACCCCAACGAATGCCAGGTAAAAACCATGACTGAGGCATCATTGAAACTAACGGCTGTTGATCATATATTTACAACTCAACAAATCATTAAATTTCTGTTAAACCTAAAATGATATTTGTTCATGAATTACAAATTACATAAAATATTAGCATCAATTGCATTGGTTTTAGAAATACTAATTGTATTGATCATTTTTGCCAGAATCAAAAATATGGTAAATATGCATGAAATAACCCAAGGATATAACATCACTTATATTTTACTTATCCTTGTGGTTGTAATCTCCATGCTTTTATTTTCATTATCCATTATTTCAACTTACAAAAAAGAAAAAGAAGATTTATATGCAGAAAATCAAATAAAAGTATTAGAAGATGAATCTGAAAAAGAAAATATAAGAAAAGAAAAAGAAGATAAAAAAGAAGATAAAAAAATTGACATTGAAACTTTTTTAAATAAGATACAACCCAAAGATGATTCGAAATTAAACCTTAAAAAATATTCGGAAAAATTATTAAGCAACATTGCCAAAGAACTGGATATCGTCCAAGGATTATTATTTAATCGAATAAAAAATTCCGACGAATTTACAATTGTTGGGAAATACGCCTATTTTGGAGAAACAGAACCCCGTAATTTTAAATTAGGGGAAACACTTTCAGGGCAGGTAGCAAAAAATCAAACTATTTTAAACCTATCGGAAATTCCTGAAAATTACATTACAATACTCTCTGGATTAGGTGCCAGTTCACCAAATCACTTAATTATTATACCTGTTATTTTTAACAAAGAAACCATTGCTGTAATAGAGTTGGCATCATTTAAAGAATTTAAAAAAGAGATTGTAGATATGTTGTCAGAAATTTCCGAACATATTGCAAAATCTTTAAGTAAATATTAAATTTAGCATTTGATATATATATGATTAAAGAAAAACATAAAACCCAGTTAACTAAAATTTCATATAATGATATTATTATTGGTATAGGAATATCTCTCCTTATGCCTATAGCTGCATGGATTATTGACCTTACCCTTAACTATACCAATTTTACTTTTGCAACATTTAAACAAATGCACATCAACAATCCAATACACTGGTTTATTGATGCTCTTCCACTTATTGTTGGCTTAGTAATCTATTTATACCAAAAAAAACGCGAACGCGATAAAAATGCTTTTAAAAAAATCATTGAACAACGCAACGAAGATATTAACCGCAACGCAACCTTTGCTAAAAATATTGGGCAGGGAAATTACAATATTACTTATGAGGTAAAAGATGAGAATGATATTCTAGGAAAATCATTACTCGTAATGCGCGACAACCTATTAGCAAATAATAAAAAAGAAAAAGAACAAAACTGGATTTCTGAGGGTAAAGATATTATTTCAGCCATCTTACGCATACATAATAATATTGATCAGCTAGCTTATGATGTAATTGTAAAACTCATAAACTATATTGATGTAACTCAAGGAGCTTTTTATATTTATGATGAAGAGGAAGATAAACTAATTAACACAGCTACTTATGCTTATAACCGAAAACGATATATTAACCAGGAATTTAAAATCGGACACGGATTAATTGGCCAATGTGCTTATGAACAAGATATAGTTTATCGAACAGAAATTCCGGAAGATTATGCCAGCATAACATCTGGAATATTAGGCGATAAAAAACCATCCAGTATACTTATTGTCCCTTTAATTACTGAAGAAAAGCTACAAGGGGTAATGGAATTTGCATCCATCGAAAACTATTTCCACCCATTAACCATAAATTTTCTTAAAGAACTCGGCGAAATTATTGCCCGGACGCTATACAACCTCAAGCTAAATCAAAAAACCGAGCGTTTATTGCAAGAATCGCAACAAATGACCGAAGAATTAAAAGAAAACGAAGAAGAGTTGCGACAAAATGCAGAAGAAATGAGGGTAACCCAGGAAGAGCTGGAAATATCCAATAAAAAGCTCGAAATGCAAATTAAGGAAGTTGAAAATGCCCAAAAACGATTACACTCATTACTTGAAAACGCATCTGAGGTTATTTCAATTTACGATAAAGAACTTAAACTAAAATACCAAAGCCCATCTGTAACAAAAATTTTAGGTTATACCCCCGAAGAAATGATGAGCGGTAAAGATATGGATCGTTTAACAGCTAAAGGCGAAACAGCTATTAAAGAGATGTTTGAAATTCTGCTCGAAGATCCTCATACACCTCAAACCATTCAATATACCTACATCAAAAAAAATGGTAAAAAAATACATATTGAAACAACCGGACGGAATCTGCTCAATGATCCTGCAATTAATGGCATTATCCTAAACTCACAGGATATTACTGAAAGAAAAAGAGCCGAGAAAGAGGAACGGATGAAAAGTAAAATGCAATCTTTATCTGAAAACAGTCCCGATTTGATTTTACGAATGAATACCAAAGGTCAAATTTTTTATACCAACCCAATGGTTGAAGATTATATCGGCCTAAACCCAAGAGATTTAATCAACTCAAAACTTGACGAATTGGAGGTTCAAGAAACTTTAGCAACATTCTTTAAAGATTCAATCCGAAAAATTAGAAAAACCAATCAAAAATTTAATGAAGAAATTAATATACCTACCGCTAAACTAGGTGAGCGAATAATGAGTTTTAGTGCAATACCTGAATTTAACGAAAATGAACTCGAAACAATTCTTTTTGTAGGTCATGATATCACCGAAGCAAAACATATAGAGCTTGAAATTAAAGATAAAAACAAAAAAATTAATGAAAGTATAAACTACGCTCAACGGATACAATCATCTATATTACCCAACACAGCGATCATACAGGAATATTTACCCAAATCATTTATTTTTTATATCCCAAGAGATGTTGTTAGTGGCGATTTCCCATGGTTTTTCAAAAAAGAAGACATTCTATATATCGCTGCTGTTGACTGTACAGGGCATGGAGTCCCAGGAGCACTATTATCGTTTATCGGTTATTTCCAATTAAACAATATTGTCGACCATGACGTTAATTATAAAGCCGGACAAATTTTAGATAAATTACATTATGGTGTTCGAAGCACCCTAAAACAAGACCGGATTGATGCCGATGCCCGCGACGGAATGGATATTGCTCTTTGTCGTATTGATCTTAAGAAAAAAGAATTACAATATGCCGGTGCTCACAGGCCATTATATCTCTTAAGAAATGGCGAACTGCACGAGTTTAAAGGAAACAGAAAAGCAATTGGTGGAATTCCACATAAAAAGAAACCCGAAAAAGACTTTATTAATCATGTAATTGAAATAAAAAAAGGAGATAAGATATTTATATTTTCTGATGGAATGCCCGATCAGATTGGCGGCCCAGAAGGCAGAAAATATATGTCAAAACGAATAAGAGAAAATATCGTAGAAAATAAAGATCTCTCCATGCAACAATATTCCAATTTGTTTGCCACCGACTTTAAGAAATGGAAAGGGGATAATAAACAAATTGACGATGTATTGTTAATTGGAATTGAATTTTAATTTTTTATTAACTTTAATAAATATTAATTTTACAACCTATGGACAAAAGTAATGTTAAAGGCTTTCTGGAGTTTGTTTATGACTTTTACAGGTCTATGAAAGCACACGAAATTACTTTGGTATACGAAGGTGAAATAACACACCAGATTACCAAAGCATTCACATCACTGACAGAATCAAATATGGCTAAAGAATCAGAAGCAAATTCTGTGCAGAAAAAAGTGTTCCATGTTATGGTTGAATGTCTGCAAAATATTAGTAAACATGCCGATTCATTTGGCTCAGATGATTTTCTTTTTGCAGGACGAGGAATATTTATGGTAAGTAAAGGAAAAAAAGATTATCATGTTACTACAGGCAATGTGATAGAAAATGATAAAATCGAAGAACTTACCGAAATGCTCAACCATATCAATAGCTTAGATAAAGAAGGGCTTAAACAACTCTATAAAAGCCAGATGAAAGAAGGAAGACTCTCCGAAAAAGGTGGAGCTGGACTGGGATTTATTGATATTGCCCGTAAAACAGGAAAAAAATTAGAATTCCACTTTTTACCTATTGACGAAGAAAGTTCTTTTTTCCTATTAACATCATCAATTTCTAGAAACGCATAATAAACAATAACCATGGAAGTAATAAAGATCAAAGGTACCGACGATACTCCAAACATTATACTTGATAAAGAAAATGGAATATTTGAAATCTCAGGCAGATCACTTCCTGAAGATGTTACTACCTTTTATGAACCTATTCTTAACTGGCTCGATGACTATCAGGAAGAGGCCAATTCAAAAACCGTATTTGCCTTTAAATTAGTATATTTCAACACTGCATCATCAAAACTTATCCTCGACATTTTGATGAAACTGGAAGAAATGCACGAAAATGGAAAAGAAGTATTGATCAAATGGTACTATCCCGAAGATGACGAGGATATGGAAGAAGCCGGTGAAGAATATGCCGATATCGTTGACGTACCATTCGAGCAAGTAGGTTATACATTATAATAATAATAAAGAAAGTGCTTTCATCATTGATGATTAAATTATGAGTGAAGAGATTTTAAAAGCCCTAATGCAGTTGTTTGCAATTATTGCAAAACAGGACGAAGGTGTAGAATCCAATGAACGAGAATATGTTAAAAACTTCCTCACACAACAAATTAATGATGAAGTAGTGCCCGAATATTTAGCACTTTTTGATGAAAAAGCGGGGTTCACCGGTAAAAAAACGGAAAAAGCGGAAAACGAAAAAGTCAAACTTACATCAGTAAAAGATTCGGTACGAATACTCGGCCTTTGTAAAAAAATTAACAAAACCCTTACGCAAAAACAAAAGGTAATTGTGTTGGTTCGTTTATTTGAGTTAGTGAATGCCGACCGAAAATTTTCCGAACAACGAATGGCAATCATTAATACCGTTGCCGAAGTATTTAAACTTACAAAAGAAGAATTCTTAAGCATTGAAAGTTTCGTAATTAATAATGATATTAATGAATTGGATAATTCAAGCAACCTTATTATTAATGATAAAGAAGATCAATGCAAAAATGCCAAACATGTAAAAGTTGAAGCACTTGATGGGAATATTTTTATCCTGCAGGTAAAAAGTGTAGATCTTTACTTTATGCGATACAACGGCAACGAAGATCTCTTCTTAAATGGATTACCTGTAAATAATAAACGAATTTATCTTTTTGCCAATGGAGGTACCATAAAGCTTCCCAAAGGCAAACCCATTTATTATAGCGATATCGTTGCCCATTATCTGGCAGACAGTACCTCAACAAAAATTTCTTATACAGCTAAAAACATCAACTATGTTTTTCCTTCCGGCGATGTAGGTTTACGAAATATTAACTTCTCCGAAGATCAGGGAAAACTTATTGGCCTCATGGGTGCCAGCGGTGCCGGGAAAACAACCCTTTTAAATGTGTTAGCAGGGTTAAATAAACCCACCTCCGGAAAAATTTTAATTAATGAAATCGATCTTCATGCCGAAAATGAAGAACTCGAAGGAGTGATTGGATACATTCCTCAAGACGATCTGCTGATTGAAGAACTAACTGTTTTCCAAAATCTTTATTATAATGCCAAATTATGTTTCAACGATAAATCGGAAAAAGAAATCGTTGAACTGGTCAATAAAACATTAAACAACCTGGGCCTTTACGACCGAAAAGATTTAAAAGTAGGGACCCCTTTAAATAAAATGATTAGTGGCGGACAGCGCAAAAGATTAAATATTTCCCTGGAGCTTATCAGAGAACCATCCATCCTTTTTGTTGACGAGCCTACCTCAGGCCTTTCATCCCGCGACTCTGAAAATGTTATGGACTTATTGCGCGAGTTAGCCTTAAAAGGAAAACTTATTTTTGTGGTTATCCATCAGCCATCATCAGACATTTATAAAATGTTTGATAATATGATGATCCTAGATACAGGTGGCTATATGATATATTATGGTAATCCGGTTGAGGGGGTAATGTATTTTAAACGGCTCGATGCACAAATTAATAGCGATGTGGGCGAATGTCCTACCTGCGGTAATGTTAACCCAGAACTTATCTTTAATATTATCGAAGCAAAGGTGGTAGACGAATATGGCCGCTATACCCCCAAAAGAAAAATATCTCCACAGAAATGGGAAGAAAACTTTAAAGAAAACATAAAATTAAGAGAAGTAGAACCCGTTGATGTTTCGCCTCCATCAAACTTAAGTATTCCATCATGGTTTAAACAGCTTAAAATTTACACCATTCGGGATTTTCTCTCAAAAATAAGTAATAAACAATATATTGCACTTAATTTATTAGAAGCTCCAATTTTAGGTTTTATACTTTCATATATCATCCGCTATATCGCCGACCCTACATCAAATGTTTATATTTTCCGCGAAAATGAAAATATTCCCATCTACATTTTTATGGCCCTTATTGTGGCTCTTTTCTTAGGGCTCACTGTAAGTGCCGAAGAAATTTTTCGAGACCGCAAAATTTTAAAAAGAGAAGCATTTCTAAACTTGAGCAAATCGAGCTATTTAATATCTAAAATATTTATTTTATTTACCATCTCTGCCATACAATCCATTTTATTTATTCTTATTGCTAATAATATTTTGGGGATTAAGGGCATGACTTTCGAATATTGGTTTGCCCTGTTCACTACTGCAGCATTTGCTAATATGTTAGGATTAAATGTGTCAGCTTCATTTAACTCAGCGGTTACCATTTACATTTTAATTCCACTATTAATGATTCCAATGATGGTTTTAAGTGGTGCCATGTTTCCTTTCGACAAGTTAAACCGTAGCATCGGGAGTGTGAAAAAAGTACCGCTAATTGCCGAAATAATGCCCACCAAATGGTCGTACGAAGCTCTAATGGTAAACCAATTTAAAAATAATGAATTCGAAAAAAACTTTTTCGAGATTGAAAAGCGTGAAAGTAATGCCGATTTCAAGCAAGTTTATTATATCCCCGAATTGGAAAAACGATTAGAATTTATTGAAGATAACTGGTATAAATTTGAAAAAGATGCCGAGATAAAAAAAGATATTACGGATAATTTAAAATTATTAAAAAACGAAATTGGAAAAGAAGAAGTACGAACAGGCCTTGAATTTGAGTCTCTACATCAACTCGACACAGCATTATTTAATGAAATAATATTAAATAAAACACAAAATTATTTAGAAAAGCTCAACTCATTTTATACCATGCAATTTCAGAAAGCAAATAACGAAAAAGAAAATATTATTCGTTATTTGTTAAATACAAACCCCCAATTATATCGGAACAAACGCAATGCATATCATAACGAGAGTGTAGCCGATCAGGTAAAAAAAGTTTTTGAGAAAAACAAAATCATTGAATATAACTATGAATTAATCCAACAAATTGATCCAATATATAAAGATCCGGATATTGAAGGTTTTCTCAATTTTAGATCACATTTTTTTGCACCCAGAAAATATTTTGCGGGCAAATTTTTCGATACATATTGGTTTAACTTAACCTTTGTATGGTTTTTAACAGCATTTCTTTATTTAACTTTATATTATGATATATTAAAAAAATTACTTGAACTCCCTGAAAAAATTAAGTTTAAAAAATAAACTTTCGGGATTTAGATTATTTTTATATCTTTATGAGATATGTTAAATTTGCATTAGAAAGAATTTCAACAGAAAGGATTATGAGCAAATACTTGATTTATATACTAATACCGTTATTTCTTTTTTCAGCTTGCAAATCAGATAAGCAAAAAGAAAGTGATTTTTCACAAGAATTTGAAATTCCTGATTCAGTGATATATGATGGCAATCTCGAAATTTCGGAGCAGGCAATGGAAGAAATCGTACAAAATATTTCATCGCCTGTTGAAATTGCAGCCTTAATAAAAAGTTTAGGCGTTCCCTACTCTAAAGATTACCTTGCCACAACAGATTATGTGGATAGCTATAATACAAGCTACAAAATGGCCCTGGGGCTGGGAATCTATGGTGCGGATTTGGGATATCAGAATATGTATAATAAAACCAGCTCGGTATTAGATTATATTTCAGCCATTAAGACCCTTGCCGACGGTATTCGTGTAGGACAATTCTTTGATTTTACAACGCTAAAACGATTAGTTACTAATAACCAGAATCTTGACTCGTTAATGTATATTTCGGTACAAAATTTTAACCAAATGGACCGATATTTGCGTGAAAATAACCGAGGAAATTTGAGCTCTTTAATCGTTGCTGGTATTTGGATAGAAAGTATGTATCTTTTAGGAGGTGTAGTAAAAGAATCTCCCAGTGCTGAATTAGCCGAAAAAATTGGAGAACAAAAAATAATTTTAAGTAACCTAATGTTGCTCTTAAAAAATTACGATCGTGATCCCAAATTTAAAGATCTTATTAATGATTTAAACGAGATACAAACTATTTATAGAGATGTAACCATTACTTATGAAAAAGGAGACCCTGAGGCAGTTGAAGAAGATGGAATGCTTGTTATTAAACAAAATGACAAACAGTTCATTGAAATATCCAATGAAACCATGATGCGAATTATAGATAAAACTGCTGAAATACGTAATAAAATAATACACTTGTAAATATGAAAAATATATCTGCAATATTTATCTTCCTTGCTATTTTTATTTTAGGGAATTTTTATACAGCAAAGGCCCAGTCGGGACAAGAACTGGTTGATATTTGCAGTATGATTGCCGGAGAAGAAGTAACTTATTTAAAAGATTTTCAGGTTAAACTTGATGCGGCAAAACCTGGAGAAGAGCCACCAACATCAAGATTTTCCTTTGTATTAAACAAAAATACACAATACCGATTTACTGTATGTAATTCTAAAGATTATTCAGGACAAGCTATTTTGCAACTTTTCGACAATAACCGGTTACTGGGAACCAATTTTGTTGTGGCCACAGGAAAAACTTATCCATCCTTTGATTTTAAATGTACTTCTACCGGAGTATATCATATTTTTGTTACCTTTAAAGAAGGCCAACAAGGATTAGCTGTTACAATGCTTTCCTATGTAAAAATATTATAATATCAACAATAAATTTTTTGGAGTAATAGCCTATTATACATGGGCTATTATTTGTATATATACAATCGAACTTAAAATAAAGAATAAAAGGATATTTAAAATCCAACGTTTACGCACGGAATAAAAATACTCTGTAAGCAAAAATGAAACAGGGATGGCAATAAAATAAATAATTTCATAACTAACGTTTTCAAAAAATATAAATAATAAAACGCCAATTAAAAATAACCACCAGTTAATTTCAAAATACTTCCGGTTTTTAATTTTCTTTTTATGAAAATCAGTTATTATCACAAAACTTGCCAAAACTATACAAATAAATAGCAAAGCATAAAAGATATAATATGCATAATGCATGGGGTCAAATATGCGTAGGATATTAAAATAACCTAAAAATGATTCTGCTAACGCTTCAAGTTTTACAATATCAAGAAAAACATAGTAATACGTAAAAACAAATAAATACGGGGTAAAAAAACCTAATAAACTTACCACCCATTCACGCCCAACAAAAGGGCGTAAAATAATTAAAGCAATCCAAATTACCACAAAAAAAACAGCAAATGGCGGCCAAAACATACTGGCAACGGATATAAAAAATCCTGCCATATATAATCGATTTAAAGCATAATCCCTGCGGTAAACATCATAAATATAGTTAGTAGCAATAAACATAAATAAAGTCCCGATAAGTACCGGGTTTATTCGCTGTAACGGGACAAAGCTCCCGGCAATTAAAACATAAAAAAAGGCAGGCAAAAAGGTTCTGTAATTTATAAGTATATATTTTCGATTAAATTGCACCAGTAAAAATGCTTGTATAAGTAGAAGAAGTAAACTAATAAATAGGGAAACGAAAGAATTATAGGTAAAATAATGATTCAGCCATTTGTAAAACAAAACCGGCTCATTATCAAAAGAAAATAAATCAACGGAAGGATATAAAAAATTTCCTATCCATAAAGCAATGGCTGATATAATAATAAGAAAGATAACAAAGGGCCTGTTGCTTTTTAAAATTTTTATCATAAATATTATTTTAAATCTAATCCAATATCCTTACGATAATATTTTTTCTCAAATTGAATTTTTTCAGCATTTGTATAACTTTGCTTCAATGCATCAAAGATGTTTTCTCCAAAGGAAGTAACAGCCATTACCCGCCCCCCACTGGTAACAAGTGTTTTATCTTTCATGGTTGTTCCGGCATGAAAGATAATGGAATCTTGCACCATATCAAAAAATTGTATTTTTTTTCCTTTTTCATATCTCCCTGGATATCCTCCGGATACGAGCATTATCGTGGCTGTAGCCTTCTCCTCCATTTCAAAAGAAGCATCTCTTAAAGTTTTATCTGCGACATGCTTAAACAGGGTTAACAAATCTGTTTTAATACGCGGAATAACAACCTCGGCTTCAGGATCCCCCATCCTTACATTGTACTCAATAACAAAAGGTTCACCATCAACATTCATCAACCCAAAAAATATAAATCCTTTATACTCAATCTTTTCTTGTTGTAGTCCATAAAGGGTAGGTATAATAATTTTCCTTTCCACCTTATCCATAAATTGCTTATCAGCAAAAGGTACGGGAGAAACTGCTCCCATTCCACCAGTATTCAGCCCGGTATCGCCTTCACCAATTCGTTTGTAATCTTTGGCTTCGGGTAAAATTTTATAGGATATTCCATCCGTAAGAATAAAAACGGACAGTTCAATGCCTGAAAGAAACTCTTCAATAACCACCGTTTGGCTTGCTTCTCCGAATTGGCCTTTCAGCATATTCTCCAACGCCACTTTAGCTTCATCCATATCTCCCAAAATCAACACTCCCTTTCCTGCTGCCAGCCCATCCGCTTTAAGAACATATGGAGGCCTTAACGATTCTAAAAATCGTCTCCCTTCGTTGAGCGTTTCCAGGGTAAATGATTGATACATCGCTGTGGGTATTTTGTACTTCTGCATAAAAGATTTGGCAAAATCTTTACTCCCCTCTAGCATAGCTCCTGCCTTAACAGGGCCGATAACCGGAATATCTTTTAATACCGAATCAGAAAGGAATAAATCATGAAAACCATCCACTAAAGGTTGTTCAGGGCCAACAACAACCATATCAATATGGTTCTTCAGAATAAATTTTTTTACCGCATCAAAATTATTAATAGCCAAAGAAACATTCTCTCCCACCTTCATTGTTCCTGCATTTCCAGTGGCAATAAAAAGTTTCTTTAATTGATTACTTTGATTTATCTTCCATGCAAGAGCATGTTCTCTTCCTCCGGAGCCGATAAGAAGTACATTCATAAAATAAAAATTTTTAAGCCTTGATTATTTATATGTAAACATATAAAATCTTATGAATTATCTGATAAATTTTTACTAAAAAATAAAGCTCCTGTTGTCAGGAGCTTTACTAAAAATCAAACTATCAACATTTTATTGGAAAATTACTTTTTCCTGGTAGTAGAAATCTTCAGTACTAATTTTTATAAAATAAATTCCTTTGGCATAATTCGACAAATTCAACTCCTTCTTCAATTTCCTATTGGCCTGTGTTATCTCTTTAAATAATCGCTGGCCGGCAATATTTAATATCTCAATGGTAAATGTTTCCTCTTGCTGAACATCTATCTCTAGGGTTAAATTTGCCGAAGTAGGGTTAGGATACAACCTAATATTATCGGCTAAACTTGGGCTGTTGATTGCATCAGGAAAACTTACCGTAAGATTGCTTGTAACCGGCCCACAGTCATTATCATCTGTAATTTCAATCGTATAATCGTCGGGGCTTAAGTTTTCAAATACTCCGGTTTCATTTACAATATCTCCGGGTGTTAAGGTATAGGATAATGTTCCTGTCCCGCCTGTTGCCTCTATGGTAATAGAGCCATCTGATGCTGCTTCTGACGTAGCATCCACAACATCTTCAGAAACAATGGCTATTGCTTCGGGTTCATTTATCGTAACTGAAAGGGTTGCCTCACAATTATTATTGTCAATAACTGTCAGGTAATATGTCCCTGCTCCCACAGCACTTTGATCTTCTGCATCTGTAACTAAGCCGGAACCATTATCTGTGGTCCAGGCAAACGTATAAGGAGGTGTTCCTCCTAAAACTGTAATATCAACATTTCCATCATCAACACCATGACACAGGGCATCATTTATGTCTGTTATTTCAACGGTAAGCGAGGTTTCCGGTTCGGTAACTTCCACACTCTCTTCGTACATGCAATTATGGGCATCCGTAGCAGTAAAAGAGTATGTTCCGGGAGTTAATCCCGATTGATCTTTTTGGGTAGGAACCAACCCCGAACCATCATTGGTAGTCCAGAAATAGGTAAAGCTTGGCGTACCACCGGATACGGCAAGTTGCACCGCTCCATCATTGCCTCCATGACAGGATACATTATACACGGTTTTATCCACTTGTATGGCAGCGGGCTCGGTTAAATTTACACTCGATGATTTTTGACACCCGTTGGCATCGGTAACCGTAACGGTATAAAATCCCGCATCCAGGCCGTCGGCATTCTGGGTACTCTGGCTCCCCGGGTCATTCCATAGATAACTATAAGGTTCAATTCCTCCGCTGCGGGATACCGTTAGCTCTCCGTCATAATCGCCATTACAGGTGGGGGTACTCACCACTTCGGCAGTGGCCAGCACTTCGGTGGGCTGGGTAATTTCATAGCCGGTAACGGTAAACTCACATTCGTTGGCATCGGTTACGGTAATACTGTAGGTTCCAATGCCTACATTGATCATGTCCTGGGTGGTAGCTCCGGTATTCCAACTATAACTATAAGGCATTTCTCCGGCTGATGAAATATTCACATCGATAAAACCATTGCTATCGCCATAGCAGTCGAGCAGACTGGTTGACGTGGGATCGATTTCCCCGGCAAAGGTATAGCCCAGCTCACCGATGGTAACCTCAACCACATCCTCCAGGTCGGGTTCGGCTTCCACATCGGTAACCGTAACAGAATAAGTTTGTCCGGGAGCCAGGTTGGTTGCTTCGGCAGTGGTTTGACTACCGGCATTAGCATCCCACTGGTAGGTTATATTGGTATGGCCATCTACTGAAAAATAGCTTACAGTAGCTCGTCCATTGGTGGTTCCCAGGCATGCATCTTTTTGTTCGGAAATATAAGCATAAAACGTAGTCTGATCTAATACATTGAAAGTGGTATCGAAAACACATCCATTATTGTCGGTAGCGGTAACCGAATAACTTCCGGGATCCAAATCGGTAATATCTTCGGTAGTAGCTGTAAAGCCTGAAGGCCCCTCCCAACTAAAAGCAACCGTTCCTGTTCCTCCCAGGTACACCAGGCCGATGGCACCCAGGCCGACAGGTCCGGTATAGTGGGTTACTACCGATTCCCCGAAGGTTATAGGCTCAGGACCGGTAAGAATTATAGCTGTATCGGCAGTACATCCTTCGCTATCGGTAACGGTAACGCAATAAGTTCCGGGGGTTAAATCAACTTGGTCTTCGGAGGTTAAGCTAACGCCCGAGCCACCTTCGCTTTCGAACCAGTAATAGGTATTTCCTCCATTACCACCGGTAACACTTATATCAATAGCTCCCTCGGAGCTATAACTACAAGTTGTAACAGGAGTAATTGCCGGATCGAAAATAAATGAATCTGGTTCGGTTAAAGTATGTTGTGCCACTGCTGTAGAATCGAGATTATCTGTAACCGTAACCGAATAAGTTCCGGCGGCCAGCCCGGTAGCGGTAGAATCGTTTAACCCGGGATCGTTACTCCAGGAATACGTATACGGCGAAACACCAAAATAAGGCGTAACCACAAGCTCGCCATCGGTGCTTCCGTTACAGGTAGGGTTGGTTTTTTGGGTGAAAGTGGCATTCAACTCCGGGATGAACTGGGCCAAAATTCCATTATAAGTTCCGGTTGAATTATAAAGTATATCATCTCCAATTTGTAAACTTGCTGCTCTATATGCACCACCAAAGATGTTTATACCATCAGAAGAAATTTCCAGAATGTCTCCTTGATCAGTCTCTCCTTCGCCATATAAACTTGAAGCAAACAAAGTATTACCTAAATTATCTAAACCTGCAACATAAATATCTATATCAGATGAGGAGCTTGAGTTTATCGTATCCTCTCCAAAAATCAATTCATCCGAAAAATAACCGGAAATATATAACTTGTTTCGATGAGAAAGGATTACCTTGGCTACATCATTTCCTATTCCACCATAACCACGAGACCATAGAAGATTCCCATTTTTATTATATTTATGGATAAAAATATCATTTGAGCCACTAGTGCTTAAGGTTACATTACTTGTTAAGGTTTCGGTGGAATCTGCAAAAAATTCAGTCCCACTAAAATATCCGGTATAATAAATATTTCCATAATCATCCTGGGTAATTGTGCCTGTATAATCATTGTTATTCCCATAGGACTGCCTTACCCATAACCCATTGCCATCAAAATCAGTTTTGTAGAGATAAACATCACCCTTTGCTGGGTCATAGCTATTTAAAGTCTTAACATCTAAATACAATTCATCTTTAAAGTTTCCATTAAAATAATAACCGTCATTAAAAGCACTAACTGATGTTAGTTTTGCATTACCAGAAGAATTAAGTATATTTTTAATCCACAAATAATTTCCATCATTATCAAATTTAAAAATATAATTATTAGTCCCTGTACCTCTTAAGGTATCAGTATTATAAATTAGAGAATCGACATAATCACCTACCAGTATAATATTGTTTGATTTATCTATATCAATTCCGTTTAGAAATTGTGTAGATTTCCCCCTGGCGATATTCTTAGTCCACAAAAATCTCCCATTTTTGGTATATTTTGCCAAAAACACATCATAAGAACCGTCATCACTGATTAAAGAATCTTCATTTTCATTAAAATAACATGTATCTTGGAAAATTCCGGTCACAAAGATATTTTGTTCTTGATCTAATTTCAAATCAATATATAATAGTTCGTTTCCTTCGCCCCCAATAGTCCTTATCCAAATAGGTTGTAAGTCATTAGAAAATTTAGAAAAAAAGAAATCAAAACCGCCATTGGAATCTATCGTATCGCCTAAGCTGTTTTGAAAATGTCCAGCAATATATATATTATCATTTTCATCAATGTCATTGGAAAGAATTCTCACATTTCCGGATGAATTAACTTCTATATAATTTTTCCAGGTTTGCCCAACTGTTATTGAAGTAACTAATAAGAATAAATGCAGAAAGAGTAATGTTTTTTTCATATAAAATCATTTAACTAAAATAAAAACCTGATTCTGTAGGTTCTGTACCTGTACCTCCCTCTGTCTTCCCCTTATCCAACGCATAAAGCTTAGGTGCTTCCCAGGTCAGTTTGGTTTGATCTTTTCTCTCCTCTGTTTTTCTCTCTTTCTCTTCCATATCTTCACATTTTAAATATTTAATAACAAAAATGGTGCAAAGATACACTTTGTACCTGAATTTGTTTATTTTATAGCTAATTTATTACTGTTTTTTATTATTTCAAAGTTTTTAGTTAAATTATTGATAAATAGCCTATTTCTATAGACTAAACTTAAAATCAAAGGGTTAACTGTAAAACCCTACTACCGTAAATGCTTTATATCCTTTTTCGCCAGCTACTACCCTGCCTCCTGCTTTAAGCCAGGCATGGGCTTTTAAGTTTTTCTCTTCGTCTTTTTTTACACCCAGGTACAAGGTACTTTCTATTCCATAAAACCGGAGTACTTTTTTTACCGCAATAGCTTCTTCAAAGCATTTTACGCTCCAGGGCAAACGCCTTTTTAGCCGCCGCAGGGCGTGCTTTGTTTTGCGAACCAACTCCTCCTGCCCTTCCTGTATTTCATTATCCATTTCTTTACGAAATGTTCCCAGGTTTTTGGAAAACCAACGCAGCGGAAACCACCGTACCCAAACAAACGATACCACCAGCCAGTAAAAAGATTGCCAGAGCAACCGCTTTTCCATCGGTGTGGTTTTAAAATATTTAATAAACAATTTAAACACCAAAAGTTTCTTTTTGTTAAACGTTTCTTTCAAGTCAGCGGATGAATTTCTAATTAGCAACCATTTGTATTTAAAGCAACAATGTACTTGACTCCAAACTCGTCCGCTGACTAATAAACATTATTTGTTTATAACTATATACTTTTTTCAACTATCCTCAAAAGTCAGCGGATGAATTATTAATTAACAACCCGTTGCATTTAAGGTAACAATTCATTTTATTGGAGACTCCTCCGCTGACTCATGAACAAACAATAAGCTTTTTTTCTGCCAAATCGTTTAAAAAAGGTAAAATATCCTTTAAACATTGTTCTTTGCTTACTTTATATTTTTCAGTAATTAAATCTACCAAATCATTAATCGTGATTGGTTTCTCGATGTTATCCCAAATAAAACTGCCGGTTTTTCCCAGCCCGTAATATTCGCCTTGCTGAATGCTCATCATTACTTTTTCGCCATCAATATCGCTAGCCAAAATATCGATGTTTCGCTGGATAATGGTTTCTTTTGTTAGTTTCATTTATAATAATTCGTTTATTTTATTTTTTTCTCGCAGTCCCGATAATTATCGGGACGCAAAGTCTTTCGCAAAATATCGCAGAGAAACTGCCTGCTGCTCTTTACTGCCGCTTTTATTAATTTATATTAAAATACAATTCGATCAAGCTTATCCAAATATCCGAATTTTTTCATTACTTCCCGATGGTTTTGAATAATTTCATTCACCTGCTTTTCATTTAAATGATTCCGCCAGTCGCCAACTTTTCCTTTCCGGAAAAATTTTTTTGATTTAATCATTTTTTCTTTAAATCCCTGCTCTTGCTCCTGTTGGGCAAGAATATTAAAATCACTTTTTTTGATGGCCTCCTCAATTATTTCTTTACTAAAATCAAATTTTAAAAAACGAACCGCCTGGGCAAAAGTTTCGAAAGTATTATTTACCATATCCTCATAGCGCATCACATGAACAGGAATCGATGTTTGTTCTGTCCAGCTTTTTACGTGATCAGACCAGTTACCCAGCAGTTGCCTGAGCTGATTTACCTGCCGGTCGTTGCGGTCGCAAAATGCATAACCGGAGTTATTAATAATTTTTACCATCTTATCTATCGGCTTGGCGCTGTGGTAGGCAAAAGATACCAACACATCCAGCGGGTTTCGGATAAAATAGAAACATCCTTTCGATATTTCGGGCGGGAAAAGCGGCTTTTGCTTATCGACATAATAAAATTTATCGTGTACCTTTTTAAACAGCAGCTCCTCCGATTCTTCCGATTGCATTTTATACACATCGGGGCGTAGGCGGTCAATCTCTTCAAAGGTCATATCCGAAGAGGACAACCCGGTATAATCGTCAAAAATTTTGCGCGAGCTGGAGATGGTAGTCTCTTTTAAATCGTTGATATTGGCTGGCTGGCCCGAATCACTGAGCAGATTAGTAATAAAAATACGGAACCAGGTATTGCCTGATTTGGGATAGCTGGCCAACCATATGATATTTTTCTTATGCATCTAAATCAAAATTTTGCAGTAAAAAGCCAGCAAATTCTTTAAGCATGACCGGCGCTTGTGGCCTTTTAATCCGGTAAACCTTAACCTGTTGTATTAATTGATTGATCACCATAAAATGCTCTTGCTGCTTTTGCAGCCCCTCCACAAAACGGTAGCGAAAGGTATTGTTTTTTAAGGCATTAAATTTTTCGATACCGGTTAATTCCTCCGACTCAAAACCCGGCGTGTTTTTAGGATGAATAATAAAAATATTTTTTACAGGCAATGGCTGAGGACAAAAGTTGTTTTCAACAGAATATTTATACTTCTGAATATCAGGCCGTATAGAAGAGAGCGAATCTATTGATATTCCCAGTTTTTCAAGCACATCTTTCCAAATTTTCATGTTTGGGAAACCCGGTTCTACTTCAAGCGAATGATTGACTACACTGATATCATCAGCCAGAATTTGATATCCTTGTTGAACAAACCAGGCGGCAATTGAAGATTTTCCGGCACCGCTTAACCCTGTAAATATGGAGGTTGAATGTCCAAATTGAATAGCACTGCCATGAATGGGCAACAATCCGCGCTGTAAAAACAGGGCACCAAAAGCTGATCCCAGCAAAAATAGCCGCACCTCTTTATCAATTTCTTTTTTATACGGCTCTACAATAATTTTATTCCCATTTTTGATATAAAATTTGGCAATCTGATCGGTTACTAACAAAAACTCGTTTTTCCCGGCCTGATAGCGAACCCCTTTTTTTATTATTTTGTTGATTTGTTTTGGTACGTTACCAATGCTAACAAACACATCTGGCTCACCTGAAGATTCTATCAATTCAGGGATTTCAAAATCAGATATAAATTGTAAACCAAAGGCTTTATAATGATGTTTTTTGTTCATAATTGTTGGTTGTATTACAAAGGTAAATGAAATTTTAATGTATCCAGATAATTTAGGACATCTTCCTAAAACCGGTTCAAAAAAATTCGAATATTTGGTGAGATTTCGTTTTATGAAACCCTGCTTGCCAATTTACCTGCTGTGGTTGGTACAAAAGATTGTGTGCTCCTTTGAGGAGCTTTATGGTTCAAAAAAACATTACCTAACTTACAGATATACGGAGCTATTGTGACAGCCGGTTAAAGCAAACAACAATGAACAAAATCAATGCCTTATTGTACTATCTTAAAAATCAGCAAATACAAAAAAAAATAAATAAAATACCCTAAAAAATTTACCGGCTAAAAATTAATCTTTATATTTATATTTAACTTAAATAATAAAACCCAACCTCATGGAATTAAAACAGGCTATTGAAAAACGCTCAAGTATAAGAACTTTCACCGATGAACAAGTTCCGGTAAAAGATTTAAAAGAAATGGTAAGAAGAGCAAGTTTGGCTCCGAGTGTAAACAATTTTCAACCCTGGAAATTTTATGCTATTACCAATAAGCAGATAATAAACAAACTGGCTACCAAAGTATCTGAAAAAATAAAGCAGCTACCCGAAAATCGATCCATCGCCTCGAAAAATGTAAAATCGCAGGTAGAATGGTTTGCTACTTTTTTTGAAAATGCCCCGGCAGTTATTGCTATGGCCATGGAAGATTATGTATCGGTACTGGAAAAAGGAGTTCATTTATCACACGAAGAGATTAATAAATTACGAAATTTCCCTGATATGCAAAGTGCAGGAGCAGCTATTCAAAACATACTTCTTTCGGCAGTTGATCTGGGATACGGCGCTTGTTGGCTTAGCGCCCCCATGATGGCGAAAGAAAATTTGGAAACAATTCTCAACATCGAAGATCCTTACCACCTTATTGCATTTGTAGCTGTGGGTAAACCATCCAAAAATTTACAATCGAAACCTAAAAAATCATTAGACGAAATCTTTTTATTAATTGAATAAAACATAACCACAATTATGTCATACAGAATTTACCATAATACCCGATGTAAAAAAAGCCGTGCCGGCTTACAATATCTTCAGGAAAAAGGAATTGAGCCAGAAATTATTGAATACCTGAAAGACCAACCCTTTACCGAGAAAAGTTTTAAGGAAGTTTTAAAAAAACTGAATTTAAAACCTCAGGAAATGATTCGCACCCAAGAGAAAGAGTATAAAAAAAACTACAAAGGAAAAAATTTTACCGAAAATGAATGGGTGAAAATTCTGGTAAAAAATCCAAAGTTAATTCAAAGGCCTATTATTGTTAAAGATAACAAAGCCGTAGTTGGTGATCCTGTAGAAAATATTGATCTCATACTATAATTTTTGTATCTTTTGAGTTGATTAAGTTTTTTTTTACATAACCATAATTACAAACAAACTGCCTGAGGCAGAAAAAACAAAAAATCTTATGTCAACACCAAAATTCTATTATCAAGATCCATTCCCTTTAGGGAAAGATGAAACCGAATATTATCTGTTAACCAAAGATTATGTATCGGTTGCCCAATTTGAAGGCAAGGCCATTTTAAAAGTAGATCCGGAAGGATTGGTAAAAGTGGCCCGTGCAGCTTTTCATGATACCTCTTTTAAGTTACGGAACGATCATATTAAGCAAGTAGCTGCTATCCTTGAAGATACTGAAGCTAGCGATAATGATAAATACGTTGCTTTAACCTTGTTACAAAATGCAGAAATATCGGCAAAAGGTGAATTACCTTTTTGCCAGGACACCGGTACTGCAACCATTATAGCCAAAAAAGGGCAACAGGTATGGACCGGTGGTGGTGACGAAGAAGCCCTGTCTAAAGGAGTGTACGAAACCTATACAAAAGACAATCTGCGTTATTCTCAAACCGTGCCACTGGATATGTATACCGAAAAAAATTCGGGGACAAACCTACCAGCGCAAATTGATATCCATGCCACCGACGGTGATGAATATAAATTCCTTTTTGTAGCTAAAGGAGGAGGTTCTGCTAATAAAACCAATCTATTTCAACAAACCAAAGCCTTATTAAATCCTGAAAAGTTGGAAAACTTCTTGACAGAAAAACTTAAATCACTAGGTACTGCAGCATGTCCTCCCTATCATGTTGCATTTGTTATTGGCGGCACATCAGCAGAGGCCAACTTAAAAACCGTAAAACTAGCTTCGGCAAAATATTACGACAACCTGCCAACCAAAGGAAATGAGCATGGACAAGCTTTTAGGGATATTGAGCTGGAACAAAAAATATTAAAAGCAGCATACAAACTTGGCATAGGCGCACAGTTTGGAGGCAAACATTTTGCGCTCGATATTAGAATCATCCGCCTGCCACGACATGGTGCTTCATGTCCCGTTGGAATGGGTGTTTCTTGCTCTGCCGACAGAAATATTAAGGCTAAAATTAATAAAGACGGTATATGGATCGAAAAAATGGAAGATAACCCCGGAAGGTTTATTCCCGAAAAATACCGTAAGGAGGAAGAAGGAGGAGCAGTTACGATTGACCTGAACAAGCCCATGAAAAAAATACTGTCCGAATTATCCAGGCATCCGGTGGGCACAAGACTCTCACTTAACGGGACAATTATTGTGGGACGCGATATTGCACATGCTAAATTAAAAGAACGAATTGATAACGGTGAAGGCTTACCTCAATACATTAAAGACCATCCGATTTATTATGCAGGCCCAGCTAAAACGCCTAAAGGTAAACCATCAGGTTCGTTCGGGCCAACTACAGCCGGAAGAATGGACCCATATGTTGATCTGTTTCAAAGTCACGGCGGCAGCATGATTATGATAGCCAAAGGAAACAGAAGCCAGGCCGTTACCGATGCTTGTAAAAAATACGGAGGATTTTATCTGGGAAGTATTGGAGGGCCAGCAGCCATACTTGCCGAAAAAAATATAAAAAAAGTAGAGTTGATAGAATATCCCGAGCTAGGTATGGAGGCTATTTATAAAATTGAAGTAAAAGATTTTCCGGCATTTATCCTTGTGGATGATAAAGGAAATGATTTTTACAGTATGTAGTAAATAAATTGTTTCACTTATTAATCCTGGAAGTTCTGCCAGACTAAAAAAAGCGAGTGTCAACCTTCGACAGGCTCAGGTTGACATTCGCTTTTTTTGATATTGGAGAAGCAACAGACAAATTCATTAAATGATTAGTAGCTTTGTTTGAAAGTACTACCAAACTTAATTTTTTAGTAGTAAAACATAAGCAATGCGTTCTCCCCTGTTTAGTGGAGATGCCGACAGGCAGAGGGGTAAAATAAATTTGAATAAATAATATAATATGACCTATCCTGAAATAAAAGAATTAACAAGAAAATTAAGAAATAATCCCACTCATTCAGAACAAATATTGTGGAGATATTTAAGAAAAAAACAATTAAGTGGAAAAAAATTTCTCAGGCAACATGCAATTATTTATGAATCTGTCGGAAAAGAACATTTCTTTTATGTCCCTGATTTTTATTGTGAGAAAGAAAAACTTGCCATTGAATTAGATGGAAAGATACATGATTATTCAAAAGGAAGAGATAGAAAACGTGATGAAATATTGAGTGGTTTAGGAATAAAAATTTTACGAATAAAAAATGAAGAGTTGCAAAATATTGAAAATGTGTTAACTAAAATAAAAAATGAGTTTAGTATTTTTTGACCCTTTCGGCTGTCGCCACTTTCCCTAAAAAAGGGAAAGATTCTTTGTTTGAAAGTACTACCAAACTTAATTTTTTAGTAGTAAAACATAAGCAATGCATTCTCCCCTGTTTAGGGGAGATGCCGACAGGCAGAGGGGTAAAATAGAATAAAATAAAAGACTTTAACTGAAAAAATGATGAATATATTTTGTAGTATCTTGACCCTTTCCCCTCCCGGATAGCTATCCTTTAGATTAGCAAAATGTTTTAAATGGTTAGTTTTGTTTTCAAAAACAAACCGAAAAAGAGAATGGGTGAACTATCGATAGCTATAAACTTATGATTTATGTCCCGAATTAGTTCCCTTATCTCATTTCTATGCTTCAATTCAAACCTTTTAACCGCTAAATTGTTAGAAAAATAAAAACAATGTTTCGTACAGAAAAAGATAGCATGGGAACCATAAAGGTACCTGCCGATAAATACTGGGGAGCACAAACACAACGATCAATCAACAATTTTAAAATTGGTTATCAAAAAATGCCTGTTGAGGTTATTCGTGCTTATGGGATACTTAAAAAAGCAGCAGCAAAAACAAACCACCGGCTGGGTGTTTTATCGAAAGAAAAAGCGGATATGATTTCACAGGTTTGTGATGAAATCACAGAGGGAAAGCTGGATGATCATTTTCCATTAGTAGTATGGCAAACCGGCTCGGGTACTCAAACCAATATGAATATCAACGAAGTGATTGCTAATCGTGCTCATGTATTGCTGGGAAACAAATTGGGCAATGGAGAAAAAATGATTCACCCGAACGATGATGTTAACCAATCACAATCATCTAACGACACTTTTCCAACGGCAATGCACATTGCTGCATATTCAATACTTTCAGAAAAAACAATTCCTGCCATAACACAGCTTAAAAACGAGTTATCATCCAAAAGTAAACAATGGGAAAATATGGTTAAAACAGGGCGGACACATTTTATGGATGCTATACCATTGACCCTTGGGCAGGAGTTTTCGGGGTATGTATCTATGTTAGATCACGGATTAGAAACTTTAAAATACAGTTTGAAGCATCTTTCCGAATTAGCCCTTGGCGGAACGGCTGTGGGTACGGGATTAAATGCTCCCGCTGGTTACTCCGCTATAGTTGCTGAAGAAATAGCACAAATAACAGGATACCCATTTCACACCGCCGAAAACAAATTTGAGGCTCTGGCTGCTCATCACGCACTTGTCGCCTCACACGGAACCCTTAAAACACTGGCTGCAAGCCTGATGAAAATTGGGAATGATATACGTATGTTAGGATCAGGCCCAAGGTGTGGAATTGGTGAACTAAACCTGCCAACCAACGAACCAGGATCATCTATTATGCCTGGGAAAATAAACCCCACACAAACCGAAGCGCTTACCATGGTTTGTACACAGGTTATGGGAAACGATGTAACCATCAATATGGCCGGATCGAACGGCCATTTTGAGCTGAATGTCTTTAAACCGGTCATTATTAAAAATTTTCTGGAATCGGCCCGTTTACTTGCCGATGCCTCGTTATCGTTTGCCAATAACTGTATAGCTGGAACAGAGCCTAACATCCAAAATATTGAAAGACATCTGAAAAATTCATTAATGCTGGTAACCGCACTTAATCCTCATATTGGTTATGACAAGGCAGCAAAAATTGCACAAAAAGCTTTCCAGGAAAACAAAACTTTAAAACATGCAGCCGTAGAATCAGGATATATTTCGTCAACAGATTTTGATCAATGGGTTAACCCACAAAAAATGGTTTAAACAGTAATAGGCTTAAATACAAATCCTTTTTCGGAGAAATATTGCAATACCAAAGGTAAGGTGTATTGTAAATTTTTTAGGGCTTTCTGGTTGTCATGAAAAACAACAACAGAGCCAGAAGAGGTTTTTTGGAGCACATTTCTCAAACATTTTTGTGGAGTAATTTTCGGATGATAATCATAACTTAAAACATCCCACATTATTATACGATACTCATCTTTTAACTGTTTAATCTGCTGCAACGTAATTTCTCCGTACGGAGGGCGGAACAGGTTTGAATGGATCAATCCAGAAGCTTTATAGATATCTTTATAATATTCCTGATTTTTTATTTTCCATCCGCTAAGATGAGAATAGCTATGATTTCCCACAACATGCCCTTCGTTTATTATTTGCTGATAAAGCGCAGGGTTTTTTTGTACTTTTTGCCCAACACAAAAAAAAGTTGCTTTGGCATTATATTTTTTTAAAATAGAAAGGACCCACGGAGTAACTTCAGGCGTGGGCCCATCATCGAAAGTCAAAAAAATTTCATTCTTCCGTTGAGGAAAATACCAAATCAACTGACGAAAAAATGTGGCAGCAAAGCGCTCTTTTACAAACATTTACCTATATTGTTGCATGTAATTTAGAAAATGTTGTTCAATTTGCTTGCTCATTGCTTGTTGGTTATTTTTTGAAGTGATATTATAAAGTTCTTGTAATATATAAAGGTTTGTTTGGATTTCATTATTAATTTCAAGAGGCCCATTTTTATATTTGGGCTCAAGGGTAAAATAATAATCCAACTCTTCAACAACAATATCATTTAATCTTTTAACCAACTGAGTAGCTACTTCATTATTGCCGGCATGATAATATGCCGATATAACTGATAACAGAGTATTGTTAAAAGGAATAATTTCTTCAGGAAATAGTTCCATGCATCGATCCAGAACCATAAGGGCAGAATCTTTTTTGCCCTCTTTAATTAATTTCTCTGCCAGGCGTCCAAAGTTACTGCGCATATTCGAAAACATCCGTATATTATTCTCATCCATATAAATATCACGTTCTCCAATACCACCCCATTTAAATTTATTCATTATATTATCAAACATTACATCAGCATCTGCTTCGCCAACATAAAATCTTTCGGAATCTGCTTCTACCGGAACAAGTTGATAAGTTAACCCATCGAGTTTAAAATATTTTTGAAGATTAAAATACTTTGTGCTGGTAACGGTCATCGCCCAGTATATTGGCCTTTCCCAATTATTTGTCGCCAGCAAATCGAGCAACATTAAGCCATCCTTATATAAATAACTGTTTCCAAGATTCCACTGCATTTCATCCACAATCCGATCGGAATATTTTTCGTTCACAATATTTTTTTTGATAACTGTTGCCGAATCAATGGTAAGTTTAAATTGTTTGGTAGGGATATAATTAATTCTTTCATTACGCACAAAAGGCGAATTAATTTTTGTTTTGTCATCATCGCTTGCAACAAAATCGATAACCTGTTTTACTTCAACCGGCCGTCCTACTCGGTCAATCATAGGAAGAATATCGCGATTTCCCCGATGAACTTTATCATGTGTTAAGGTAAAAGGCATAGGGCCTGCTTCGTACGATTTTCTGCTCATTTGTTCAATATACCACGAAGCGCGCAGGTAACTCAAATTACACACTTTAATGTCGGTACGTATTCCTTCCACTTCCTGTGCATACCAAAGCGGGAATGTATCGTTATCGCCATTGGTAAATAATATGGCATTTTCTTTACAAGAGTTCAGATAGTTATACGCTAAATCGCGCGCAGTATATCTTCCAGAGCGGTCATGGTCGTCCCAGTTTTCTTTAGCCATAATTCCGGGAACAAAAATTAATGTAATAAGTGTTGTTAAAATGGCCGAAAAAGTACCGGGTATTTTTCTTCTTAAGAAATCAAAAATTCCACTTACACCAATTCCTATCCAAATAGCATAAGCATAAAACGATCCGGCATACGCATAATCTCTTTCGCGGGGTTGTATTGGATATTGATTTAAATATATCACAATGGCTATTCCTGTTAGAATAAACAACATCATAACCACTACAAAATCATGTTTGTTGCGCTTATAGTGAAAACCCAATCCAATTAATCCTAAAATAAAAGGCAACATATAATATTTATTCCGTGCCGGATTATTTTTAAGATGTTCGGGTACCTTATCCTGATCTCCCAGACGTGCATCATCAACAAATGGAATGCCACTTATCCAATTTCCTTTAAGGACATTGCCATGTCCCTGAATATCATTTTGCCGGCCGGAGAAATTCCACATAAAGTAACGCCAGTACATATGTCCTACCTGATATTTAAAAAAGAAAGCTAAATTATTACCAAACGTAGGCCTTATTCTTTTTTCATTTTCTCCTCCTGGATTTTGAACATTAACCTCTTTTCTTTCCAGATTAACCCATTTTTTGTATTCGTTAACATGTTTGGGGTCGCTGCTATACATTCTGGGGAAGAGGGTAGTAAACCGATCGTCGTATTCTACTTCCATTTTATAATCAACAATTTCATAGCGTCCATTCTTTTTAACATATATGGGTTTTGTTTGCTTATTACGAACCATGGGTGCATCAAAAGTATGGCCATATATTAAGGGCCTGTCGCCGTATTGTTCTCTATTTATATAATAGAGCAAATCGAAAACATTATCCGGATTATTCTGATCCATGGGTGGGTTTGCCGAAGAACGAATAACAATCATCGCAAAAGAAGAGTAGCCAATTAAAATTACGGTTATTCCCAATAAAATTGTATTGTAAACTACTTTCTTTTTTTGTTGTGTATAACGCAATCCCCAAATAATTAAGCCAATTAAAATAATCGCATAAAATATTACTCCCGAATTATAAGGCAATCCAAACCCATTCACAAAAAGCAGGTCGAACCATGAGGCAACCTTAACTACACCAGGAATAAGAATATACATTATTGATCCGAGCAGAACTCCTGAAATTACCAAAGCATAGAAAACCCCTTTTTTAGTAACCCTATATTTTTTAAAATAGTACACAAATACAATAGCCGGAATGGCTAATAGATTAAGCAAGTGAACCCCAATCGAGAGCCCCATTAAATAAGCAATTAAAATAAGCCAACGGTTGGCATATTTATCTTCCGATTCGTTTTCCCATTTTAAAATAGCCCAAAACACAACTGCTGTAAATAATGATGACGTGGCATACACCTCGGCTTCGACGGCTGAAAACCAAAAAGTATCTGAAAAGGTATATGCCAGGGCACCAACCAAACCACTACCAATAATAGCAACTATATTTCCGATAGTATACTCATCGGTTTTAATAAAAATTTTTTTTACCAGATGTGTAATTGTCCAGAACAAAAACATAATAGTAAATGCACTGGCCAACGCAGACATTAAATTTACCATTTGAGCTGCATTAGCCGGATCTCCGGCAAATAGCGTAAAAAATCGTCCTAAAATCATGAAAAAAGGAGCTCCGGGTGGATGCCCTACCTCCAAACGATATGCTGTGGCTATAAATTCTCCACAATCCCAAAAGCTGGTTGTAGGCTCAATGGTTAAAATATAAACAATTGCAGCTACTAAGAAGGTTAACCATCCTGCCAGATTATTATAAAACCGGAAATTTTTCATAAGAAACTATATTTTATCATCAAAATAAAACTCTAAAATAAATAAATAACCCTGTTTTTAAAATATTATTTTAGCTTATTTGAAAAATAACTGTTTTCAAGATTCTTTTTAACGCATTTTTCTTATTTTCGAAAACATAAATTCCCTAAAATGAACAGAAAGCAGGTTTTTTTATTATTTATTTTTATATCACTTGCTTTAGCTCAGTGTTACTCACAAAGCTACCCGTCATTTTATTTTTTTCGTCAAGAAATTGATTCTACGAAAAGCAATAAACTTATTTTACAAATCGATAACACCAACTTTTTTAAAAATAACGAGTATTTTGGAGATATTGTTAAAGGATATACGTTGCTTGGCTTTCACCTTACACCTCAAATTATTTACCTGCCAAATGAAAAAACTAAATTGCGATTCGGCACACAACTTTTATCCTATTATGGACGAGAGGATGAAATGAAGGTCTCATTAATACTCTCTTTTCAATATCAATTTCATAAAAATTTAGGATTAACGCTCGGTAATATAAATGGAACGTTAAACCATCGCCTTATTGAACCTTTATTCGACTACGAAAGAATTCTAACCCACAACATCGAAAATGGCATTCAGTTTTCATGGAATAGCGAAAAACTTTTTGCGGATTTATGGCTTGATTGGGAACAGCAGATATTTTATAACGACCCTTTTCAGGAAAAATTTAATGTCGGCTTTTCTTTAGATTATAAAATTTTTACAAAAAATGATTATTCTCTTTCTGTTCCTTTTCAGAACCTTATCCGTCATCAGGGTGGGCAGATTAACAGCAACAATGAACCACTGGTAACCATTTTTAATAATGCTACAGGACTAAAAGTAAAAAAAGAATTTTCCGGTAAATTTGTACATCAATTTCAATTAAGCTCTTATATTGTTAATTATCAGGATTTATCACCCAATAAACAACAAATGTTTATCGACGGAACAGGTAGTTATACCACCCTGGAAATATTGAACAACCGATTTAATTTTTTAACAGGCTATTGGTACGGAAAACAGTTTATTGCCCCGCTAGGTAATCCTTTATACGAAACGTACTCAAGAACTAATATTTTTGTTGAAGAACCTGTTCGGCAATTAATCATAGCTAAAATCAATTATCATCAAAATATATTTAATGGAATTAATTTAGATATGCGTTTCGAGCCCTACTTTGATTTGCTAAACGGTAATTTTGAATACAACTATGGGCTAGTTATTATTTTTAAGGAAAACTTTTTCCTTAAAAATATAAAAAAACACTAATCTAAAATAAACCTCCATGGTTTATTTTTCCAAACATGGCCAGCATAATCAATCCCTATCCGAGGAGATGATTTAAAACTAATTGCTTGAGGTTTTGTTGGATGTTCTATCCACAACCTATTGGATGTAACCAGATTTTCTCCATAAAAGGATTTATCGATGATTAAATTTTTAGTGATTTTGCCCGGGCCGTTAAAACCCTCGATTCCTCTTATTAAAATAGCTTGCGGGTTATTTTCAGCTCCGGTTACAATATTTAGCATCCAATAAATCCCATAAATCAGATAAACATAAATATACCCTCCCTGGTGATACATTATTTCTGTTCGTGGAGTACGCCCTTTGCTGGCATGACATGCTAAGTCTTCTTCTCCTCGATAGGCTTCTACTTCGGTAATTAAATATTTGTGGAGTGTGTTATCATCAAATTTACGCACCAAATATTTCCCTAGCAACTCAGGGGCAATATCTAAAACATCCCGGTGAAAAAAATCAGTCGTTAAACGATTTAATTTTTTCATTTATTTTCAATACTCAATTTTATCTTCTTTTTGTCTCCATTTTTTAAAAGCCGTTATTGCTTCTTCTCTGAGTATTTGCTTGGTTGGAATTGTTCTTTTTTCAATAGGTTTCTCAAGCTCTTCGTAAATAAACGAATCATCAAAATCAATATCGCGGGCATCGGTTTTGGTATTGGCAAAATATATTTTATCCAGCCGGGCCCAATAAATGGCCCCTAAACACATAGGGCAGGGTTCGCAGGATGAATAAATCTGACATCCACTTAAATCAAAGGTTCCCAGTTTTTTTGTAGCTTCACGTATTGCATTAATTTCGGCATGTGCTGTGGGATCATTATTCGCTGTAACACGATTGGCTCCTTTAGCAATTATCTCTCCATCTTTTACAATAACGGCTCCAAACGGCCCACCACCTTCATTAATATTATTAATCGATAACTTAACGGCTTCACGCATAAAATCTTCGTTATTCATCATTCTCTTTCAGTTTAAATCTATTTCCAAATAAAAATAGCGCATAAAAATAAGAAAAAAATGTGACCCCAATTTGATTTTCCAATGTATCTTCGTTTAGCATAGAAAACATCGCAATTAAAAAAAATACCACAAACAAATAATTACGAAAACCTTTTCGTTTTATGGGTGGAAAAAACATACAAAATATAACTATTAAAAATCCCACTATACCAAACGAAACAAAAAAAGTTACATATTGATTATGCGTTCGTAATCTTTTTCCCGGAGGGAGTAAACTTTTATCCATCTCATACTGCGCATTAAAGGCATCCTGAACATCGCCTGTGCCGGTACCGAACCAAAAATTATTTTGAATGATTGAGGAAGCTGTTTTTAAAAATTCCCATCGTTGCGTTATCGAGTTCCCAGTCGGATTTGCCCCTTTCCGGTAAACATCAATCTCCCATATTATCTGATAAACCTTAGGATATAAAGCATATCGTTGAGTAAAAATATAGTTAGCAACACCATTTTCAATATTCATTATATCCACAGAAGTTAGTTTTGATATCCCTACCGAATCTTTCCGAAAACCTTTTGATGTTAAATATCTTATTAATGTTGTTTTTATCTGTTGTCCTTTTTTATCTTTCCCGTTATAAGCAATTTCGCTTATGCGATTCCACTCTTTTTTTAACTCCTGCGGACAAACATAAAGCCATACATAATTTCCATTTTCAATTTGCTTCAATTTTGTATTATGCTGATAAGGATTACCAGAAGCTGTAAATTGTTCCAGATTCTCAAAATCAACCTTTTCAACAGCATAAAATTTTGATATAGCATGTGTAAGAAATGTGGCAATCAACAAAAATATGGTAACCATTAAAACCTGGACAAATAATCGAAGAACTAACTCTTTAATGCGGAATGAATAATATCCAGCTAAAAGAAAAAAAAGTATGAAAAATATTATTATCCCTGTCAAAGATTTAAGGATAAATAAAAAAAATACAAGCCATAAAATAGTTAAACTATAGGCAATAAACTCAAAACGGGTTTTATTAAAATTATTTGAAAATAAAAAATATGCCAATGAAAAGATGCTCACATTAATAAGTAAACTTAACCGGATGTGAGAAAAAAACATTGAAATATCACGTATATCATTGATTGGGTAATCGATAATACCCAATAAAACAGAAGTACTTATCAGGGTAGATATAAATACAGAAAGCGAAAACAGAAGCAAGAGAAATTTAAATTGAGATTTTTTAAGTGTTGGGGATGTACCAACAATTATTGGGAAAACAATTAAAATTAATTTATTTTTCAAATCATGTAATGCATACTGAAAATTAGAGGTATTAAGCAGCCATAGAAGATGAACTAAAAAAATTCCACAAAAAATTAGAATAGAAGGATTATCCCTCAGTTTTTTCATTTTTTCTGCAAAATGGCCTTCCAATACCCAGTTTGTGGCCAGGGTAATCATAGAAACACTAACCGCAAACTTTGACAGGGGCAAAGAAGCAGCAACCAAAAGCAGGCTGATATAATATAGCTTATGGTGGTTAATATGTAGATTAAAAATTTTCATTAATTAGCCTAATTACCGCATAAAGATAAAGAAAAGATTTTTGTGGTTAAAAATGATCCTTACGAATATAAAAATAAAAACACTTTGTGTGGAAAAAAATTGCATATCAATTTACTGACAAATTACGAATTGAGGGGAAACAGAAAACTTCAACAACAATTCTATTTAGAAGATAATTTTCCGCCAAAATCATATTAAAAAATCCTTTTTATATTAAACTAAATCATTATTTTTGCGCTTTGTTTTTTCGCTTATTTTCTATTTACATTTTACATCAATAAAGTGATTAACAAATAATTTGTTTATATTTTCTTGATTTATAAAAAATAATTGTATTTTTGCAATCCGCAAAATACAGCTTGTATAATTGTATATAGGTATTAATTAAAAAGTTAGGAGTTTAAAGTGGATACATTAAGTTACAAAACAGTATCAGCAAACAAAGCTACTGTAGAAAAAAATTGGGTGCTTGTTGACGCAAAAGATGAGGTTCTAGGCCGGTTAGCTTCTAAGGTTGCAAAAATTTTAAGGGGTAAAAACAAACCCTCTTTTACACCACATGTTGATTGTGGTGACAATGTAATTATTATTAATGCTAGCCAGGTAAAGCTAACAGGAAACAAAATGACACAAAAACAATATGTTAGTCATTCAGGTTATCCGGGTGGCCAGAAGACAACTACCCCTGAGGAGTTGTTCTCAAAGCAACCGATCAAAGTTGTTGAAAAGGCTGTAAAAGGGATGCTTCCAAAAAACCGATTAGGAAGCGAACTTTACAGAAATCTTTATGTATATGAAGGCAGCGAACATCAGCACGAAGCACAAAAACCAAAAAAAATAGATTTAAATTCAATTAAATAATAAGTATGGAAGTAATAAATGCTTTAGGAAGAAGAAAATCCGCTGTAGCAAGGGTTTATTTAAGCGAGGGAAAAGGTAATTTCACAATTAACAACCGTGGAATTGAAGATTTCTTTACTACAAAATCATTACAGTATATTGCTAATCAACCACTAAATCTATTAGAAGTAAAGGGTAAATATGACGTTAAAGTTAATATTTACGGTGGTGGAATAAAAGGACAAGCCGAAGCGGTAAGATTAGGAATCTCAAGAGCTTTAAACAAAGCAAATCCTGAATTTAGAGATGCGCTAAAGAAAGCTGGATTCTTAATGCGCGATTCAAGAGTAGTAGAGCGTAAAAAACCTGGACAACCCAAAGCGCGAAAGCAGTTTCAATTTAGTAAACGATAATAATTATATAATTATCCGTTTAGTATCTAAATTGTTGAGACCTCCGCAAAGGAGTTACTCAATAATTGCTAAATTAAGAATGTAAACGAAAAAATTTAAAAAATGTCAAGAACAAGTTTTAATGAATTGTTAGAAGCAGGTGTACACTTTGGACACCTCAAAAGAAAATGGAATCCTGCCATGGCTCCATATGTTTTTATGGAACGTAATGGGATACATATTATTGATTTGCAAAAAACAGAAGCCAAATTAAATGAAGCATGTAATGCTTTAAAACAAATTGCAAAATCAGGTAGAAAAATATTATTTGTAGCCACCAAAAAACAAGCAAAAGATATTGTAGCAGAAAAAGTTGCTCCAACAAAAATGCCTTATGTTACCGAACGTTGGCCCGGTGGAATGTTAACGAACTTTCCAACTATCAGAAGAGCTGTAAAAAGAATGTCGACTATAGACAAGATGGCTACTGACGGCACTTTTAACAACTTAGCCAAAAGAGAAAAGTTGCAAATTACCCGACAAAGAGCAAAGCTCGAAAAAATGTTAGGAAGTATTGCCGATATGACCCGCCTCCCGGCAGCAATGTTTGTTGTTGATGTGTTGAAAGAAAATATTGCGGTTCGTGAAGCACAACGACTAAACATTCCTCTTTTTGCCATTGTTGATACCAATTCAGACCCAAGTAATATTGATTTCCCGATCCCAGCAAATGATGATGCATCCAAATCGATCTCATTAATTTTAGATAAAGTAACTGATGCAATAAAAGAAGGATTGGAAGAAAGAAAGATGGAGAAAGAAAAAGAGGGCGGTGCTAAAGAAAAGCAAAAAAGCACCAAAAAACCTGCAGGTGATGCTAAAAAATCAAGCGCACGAAAATCAAAAAATGAAGGAGAAGATAATAAAGACGTAGAAAAATCTGAAGCCAAAGCTAAAAAAGCTGATGCTGAAGCTGCTGAAACAAAAAAAGAGGATAAAGAAGCTAAAGATACAGAAGAAGATACAAAAGAATAATTAGTTAACATTGTAAAAAATATAAAATATGGCTCAAATAACTGCATCTGAAGTAAATAAGTTAAGAAAAAGTACCGGTGCCGGAATGATGGATTGCAAAAAAGCACTTGTGGAAGCTGACGGAGATTTTGATAAAGCAACCCAGATTATACGAGAAAAAGGGCAGGCAATTGCCAACAAACGTTCTGACAGAGAAGCAAGCGAAGGTGTTGTGCTAGCAAAAACAAATGACAATAATACGAAAGGCGTAATCATCTCTTTAAATTGCGAAACCGATTTTGTTGCTAAAAATGATGATTTTGTTGCTATTGCTGAAAAGATATTAAATAAAGCGGTTGAAAATTTCCCTGCTGACATTGATGCTTTAAAGCAAATTGAATTAGACGGTAAAACTATTGGAGATATTGTCGTTGAACAATCGGGCATTATTGGAGAAAAAATTGAACTTTCTTTCTTCGATAAATTAGAAGCTGAATATATCTCTGCTTATATCCATAGCGACAAAAAACTAGCTGCTTTAGTAGGTTTTAGCAAAGCAGGTATTGACGAGCAAGTTGGAAAAGACGTTGCTATGCAAGTTGCTGCAATGAATCCTGTAGCTGTTGATGAAAATCAAGTACCTCAAGAAGTTATTGATCAGGAGCTTGAAATTGGCAGACACCAGGCACTTGCTGAAGGCAAACCCGAAAATTTAGTAGATAAAATCGCCCAGGGTAAACTAGGCAAATTCTACAAAGAGAATACTTTAGTAAACCAGGCTTTTATCAAAGATAGTAAAATGTCGATTAAGCAGTATCTGCAACAAGCAGATAAAGAGCTTACAATTAAAGCTTTCAAAAGATACTCAATTAAACAATAATAAATTGCATTGATATAAAAAGGAGTTCATTTTTTTGAGCTCCTTTTTTTATTCATTATTTTTAACACGAAATAAAAATATCTTAACGATGAGAATTGTTCAAATAGAACCCATTGGTATCGGTCCTGATGATCTGAAAAAAATAAAAACAAATTTTAAACGTGAAGGGCATGAATTGATCTATTATGATCATAAGCCACAAAATGAAAAAGAGCTTATTGAAAGAGCTAAAAAAGCCCATGTTATCATTTTAAGTAATCTGCCACTTTCCAACAATGTCATCTCACAATGTCCTGATTTAAAAATGATTTCAGTAGCATTTGCCGGCGTTGATCATATTGCAATGGATGTGTGCCATGAAAAAGGTATTGTTGTTTCAAATGC
>JAXHVS010000104.1:0-8325 GCA_034189025.1 Bacteroidota bacterium | reverse complement strand
TAAATGGTAAAATACAAGAAGTAAAAGCATGTGGAAGAGGAGGGTATAGAAGATTTGAAAATTTCAGAAATGCAATACTATTTTTTCATGGTGGCTTATATCTTTACCCATTAAATTAACAATAGAACCAATTTTTTTTACCGAATCTTTTTCCCAGGAATCTGTTCGTACAAGTAAAGTGTTAAGGATTAATGCAATAAATCCTGGGATTGAATATGAAGCTCCTCTTTTTAAACAATCCACATTTTTAATTAACTTAGGAATAGGATATGGTGGTTCGCATCCCAACTTAACAACGTATGCTTCGGGGTGGTTATATTTAATTGCCCCTTTTGCAGATATCCATTTTCGAAATTATTATAATCTTGATAAAAGATTAAAAAAAAGTAAGAGCATTCAATATAATGCGGATAATTTCTGTGGTTTACGTATGCTTACACGAGGAAAAGCTTTAAGCTCAAACTTTACCCGGACAAGTAATTATGATTTTGCAGTTGGCCCTACCTGGGGTTTGCAACGATCTTTTGGCAAAATTAATCTGCTGTTCGATATTGGATTTGTTTATTATTTCGACACGAAAGAAAATGATGGTTTTGTACCTACACTGGAACTGAATATAGGGTATAATTTTGGTCTTTAAATTATTGTGTGAATTAGAGACTTCCTATTCAAATTTTATTTTTTGATATCTTATTGGTTTTGTTTGATTTAGCTGATTATACTCAATCGGTTAATAAAAAATTTACAACAATGAAATTAGCTTCGATTTCGGCTTATATGCCTCATTAAATACTCAACAATTCGAGATTGTATGTATTGTTTTTCCAATGAAATAATATCAGCTTAATTATTTTATGAATATAGCTACGTTGCTAGCTTATCTGTTTTAAGTAACATTATACAAGGAAGTTGTTTAAAATTTTTTTGAATTAGTTTTTAGATTATTCTTTGATTTCTTAACTTTAGTTTAAAAAAAAAGACTGGAATATGTTTGAACGCTTTTTACATCAAACGCCCTTCTTTCGGTTTACCATCCCTTTGATAACCGGTATAGTTTTTCAGATTATTTTTCCGCAAACAAGTCTTCCGACAAAACTTCTATGCTTGATTATTTTTATTTTTATAGTTGGTTTGCAAGTTACAAAGCAAACACAACATTTTTATATCAATAGGCTTTGGGGAATATTGGTTACGTTTTTTATTTTTTTATTGGGAATACAATTGGTAAAAAGCAAACAGCAAGCAAAACCAAATTTTGATTCCAACCAAAAATTTTATATTGCTACAATAATAAAAGAACCTACGGAAAAAACCAATAGTTACCAAACTACATTGTCGATTCATTATGTAAAAGATTCCTGCTGCTGGAAACGGGAAGATGGGAAAATCTTAGCCTACTTTGAAAAAGACACGAATGTACAAAAGCTTGCTTATGGCGATAGGTTAATTTTACAATCATATATCAATCCGGTAATACATAGTGGTAACCCTAAAACATTTAATTATAAGAAATATTTAGCTTTTCGTGATATACATTATCAAACATATGTCCAATCCGGACAGTTTGAAGTTTTAAACCAAGAGCAAGGGCCAGCGCTTTATCAGTTTTCAAATAAATTAAGAAACAACCTGTTGAATATCTACCAAAAAAATAATATTACAGGAGATGAGTTTGCGGTTTTATCAGCTTTAACATTGGGCTACAAAGAGGAATTAAGCGCTGATGTAAGAGAAAGCTTTTCATCAAGTGGGGCTATGCATGTTTTGGCTGTTTCAGGGTTGCATGTCGGTATCATATATATCATTTTAGTACGTATATTATTTTTCTTACAACGAAATAAATATGGGCGAATAATTCAATCGCTGCTGATTATTTTAGCCCTTTTCTTTTATGCTTTTTTAACGGGGCTTTCTAACTCGGTTTTGCGGGCTACAATCATGTTTTCTATTGTAGGGTTAGGAAAAGTATTTATCCGGCAATCCAATATTTATAATAATATTTTCCTTTCGGCTTTTATTATGTTACTGGCAAATCCATATTCAATTGCCGATGTTGGTTTTCAACTTTCATATATTGCCGTTTTTAGTATTATTTTCTTTTATCCCAAAATTTATTCATTAATAGAAGTTAAGTATGCCTTAGTCGATAAAATCTGGCAACTTATTGCTGTAGCAATAGCTGCTCAAATAGGCACATTCCCTTTAACCCTGTTTTATTTTAATCAGTTTCCAGTATATTTTATCCTGGCCAATATTTTTATTATCCCTATAGCCATCATTTTAATTTATGCTGCAGTTACTCTTTTTTTATTTTCTTTTTCAGATTTTATCGTTGGTTTTCTTGCACCAGCAGTTAAATATATTACTTTCGGTTTAAATTATGCAGTTAAAACCATCAGCGAACTGCCTTTTTCAAAAATTCATAACATTCAGTTAGATTTGTTTGAAGTAATGACTCTTATTCTTCTTATTTTCCTAATATCTTTTTTTATCCTTACAAAACGAATCCATTTCTTCAGATTAGCTATTGTTATACTTCTTATAATCCCTTGTTATAACCTAATAACCAAATATTTAAAATCGCAAGAGGCTTATTTTATTGTTTATAATATACCAAAAATTTCAGCTATTGATTTTGTTGAATACAATAAGAATAAATTGTTTATAAATACTAAAGCAACAACTGATAGTAGTTTTATAAAATACAACATCATTCCTTTTTGGCAAAATCAGAAAATACAAAAACCAACAATTCATATATTACCCGATCAACCCTGTCATTATTATTGCTTTAAAAATCAAAAGATTATACAAGTAAATAGTAACTCATTATTTCGTTATCCATCCAATGAGATACTCGCTGTAGATTATGTTATTTTATCAGAAAATCCTCGTCTTGATATTAAAAATCTTACGAAAAATTTACATTTTAAAATGTTAATTTTTGATTCCTCTAATAATTTCTATTCCATAGCTAAATGGAAAAAACAATGCCAGGAGTTAGGCCTTAATTATTATGATTTAACAGAACAAGGAGCTTTTGTAAAAAAACAGGCATCCTTTCTTTAATAATTTCTTTAATAATTATAAAAAAGGCAGGTTTCATTATTTTTTGTAAAATGATTATGTTACTTTGCTTTTTTATTTACATTTGCCGATTAAATTTAATTTGACTATGAAGATAATAATTGCTGGAGCAGGAGAGGTCGGAACACACTTAGCAAAGATGTTAAATAATGAAGATCATGATATTACAGTAATTGATCCTAATGTTGATAATCTTAAAGATATTGATTATGCACTGGATCTATTAACGATTACAGGTTCAGCAATATCTTTAGAGGTGCTGAAAGAAGCAAAAATTAAGAAAACAGATTTATTTATAGCGGTAGCCCATTCTGAAGAAACAAATTTAACTGCAGCAATGCTTGCTAAAAAACTGGGTGCTAAAAAAACCATTGCCCGGGTAGATAATAACGAATACATTGAGCCGAAAAATATTTCTTACTTTACAAGTTTGGGGATTGATTATCTTATTTATCCCGAACGGATTGCTGCCAGAGAGGTTGTACATTTATTAGGACAGGCAGAGATTTCGGAATTTGTGGATTTCTCCGGAGGTAAATTATCCCTTTATGTATTGAAGCTTGGAGAAAATGCTCCGGTTATTGATAAGACCTTAATTAATGTGATTAAAGAGAATGATGAAATTGAATTTAGAGCAGTAGCCATTACCCGTAATGGAGAAACCATTATTCCGCGCGGGCATGATTATTTCCAGGTAAATGACCTGGTATATGTTGTTACCAATAGATCAGGGATTCGCGATGTTTTAAAATACTCAGGTAAGAAGAAACTGGATATTAAAGATGTGATGATTTTGGGTGGCAGCAGGATTGGAAAAAGAACAGCCAAATCGCTCGAAGGCCGCTTTAATATCAAGCTAATTGAAATTGATAAAGGAAAAAGTGCTGAACTGGCCGATTATTTAACCAATGCCTTGGTAATTAATGGGGATGGGCGAAATATCGACCTTCTGGTTGAAGAGGGTTTACCTAATATGGATACATTTATTTCCGTTACCGGAAATTCTGAAGTTAATATTCTTTCGTGTATGCTGGCCAAACGAATGGGCGTTAAAAAAACTATCGCTGAGGTAGAAAATATCGACTATATTGATTTGGCTGAAAATATGGGGATTGATACCATTATCAATAAAAAACTGATTACTGCTAGCCGTATTTTTAAATTCACCATGAGTGCTAAAGTGGAATCGATGAAGTGTTTAACCGGTTCAGATGCTGAGGTGCTAGAGTTTGTTGCAAAGCCTGGCTCCAAAATTACCCATGGGCGCTTACGCGATATAGAATTTCCTAAAGATGCCATTGTTGGTGGAATTATTAGAAAAGATAAAGGAATGATTGCCAAAGGCGATACACATATAAAAGCTGACGACAGAGTTGTTGTATTTGCCTTGCCTTCTGCTGTTAAAAAGATGGATAATTTCTTTAACTGAGATGATCAATAAAAAGATTATTATACAGGTTTTAGGTTTACTCCTTATTATTGAAGGAGTATTTCTTACTTTATCATTTTTTGTAAGCATGTATTTTAATCAATATGATAAATTTGCCTTAGGCATCACGGCATTAATCTGTATAATTTTTGGAATAATCATTAAGCTTACTACTAAAAAAGCGTCAAAAACAATTAATAAACGCGATGGATATATTATTGTAAGCCTGGTTTGGGTAGTGTTTTCAGTTTTTGGAGCACTGCCTTTTGTCATTAGCGGAGCTATTCCATCCTATACCGATGCCTTTTTTGAAACCATCTCCGGATTCACAACTACCGGAGCATCAATCTTAAACGATATTGAGGGCATGCCTTATGGCTTGCTTTTTTGGCGAAGCCTTACGCAATGGCTGGGTGGTATGGGAATAATTGTTTTATCATTAGCCATTTTACCTGTTTTTGGAATTGGAGGGATGCAGTTGTTTGTTGCCGAAGTTCCAGGGCCTACGCCTGATAAATTACATCCCCGCATTAAAGAAACGGCTAAACGCCTTTGGATCATTTATATCGGATTTACATTTGCCGAAACCATTCTTTTAAAAATTGGTGGTATGACCTGGTTCGATGCTGTCAATCACTCGTTTACCACCATGGCTACCGGTGGGTATTCCACAAAGCAAGCCAGTATTGCACATTTTCAATCACCATTTATTCATTATGTGATTATTCTCTTTATGTTTTTAGCCGGTACCAATTTCACCCTATCGTATTATGCGCTACATTTTAAATTTAATAAGGTGTTTAAAAATGAAGAGTTTCGATATTATGTAGGTTTTATATTATTATATACCGTTTTAATAGCCGGAGTGTTAATGTATTTTCATGATTTTTCTTTGGAACAATCTTTTAGAGATTCATTATTTCAGGTAGTTTCTATAATTACCACAACAGGTTATGTAACAGCCGATTATTTACTTTGGTTGCCCTTTATTACTGTTATGATATTTTCGTTGATGTTTTTCGGTGGTTCAGCAGGTTCAACCGGTGGAAGTATAAAAATTATGAGGGTAACTTTATTATTAAAAAATAGTTATCAGGAATTAAAAAGGATTATTCACCCCAATGCAATTATTCCTGTAAGGATAAATAAAAAAGCTGTCCCACAACAAATTATTACAAACATTTTGGCATTTGTCGTTATTTATATGCTCATTACGATTATTGGTACCATCATTATTTCTTCGTTAGGATATGATTTAGTTACTTCAGTAGGCGCTGTAGCTGCTACTATAGGTAATATTGGCCCCGGAATAGGAGGTGTCGGCCCTGTAGAAAATTATGCACACTTCCCTGTATTTGGTAAATGGTTTCTTTCTTTTTTAATGCTAATAGGCCGTTTAGAATTGTTTACCGTATTAATTTTGTTTTCTCCTGCCTTTTGGAAAAAATAGAAACAAGTTTGTTTAGTCGAAAGATATTTTTTATAAAATGAGTTCTCCAATACCTTGCCGGATAATTTCTGGATTTTTGCCGGTACAATCAACAATGGTTGATGCCTCATTATTTCCGAATCCTCCATCAATAACATAATCTACTAAATGTTCATATTTCTCGTGAATAAGCTCAGGGTCGGTAAGGTATTCCAGAATTTCATCATCATGATGCAATGAAGTTGTCATGATAGGATGTCCCAGCATATTTACAATCTCAATGGGTATATTGTTGTCCGGTATTCGGATTCCTACAGTCTTCTTTTTTGTTTTATGAAATTTGGGAACATTGCTATTGGCATTAAGGATAAAAGTAAAGGGCCCGGGAAGGTTCTTTTTCAATAATTTAAAAGTAGGGTTGTTAATATGCATAGTAAATTGAGATACCTGGCTGATGTCACTACAGATAATGGAGAAGTTTTCTTTAAGCGCTTTTTTCCCTTTAATCCTGACAATTTTGTCGAACGCTTTAGGGCTATTAATACTCCAGCCTAATCCATAAACCGTATCAGTAGGATAAATAATTAAACCGTCGTTTTCGAGCGCCTCAATTACCATTGCCATTTCGCGTGGGTTTGGATTATCCGGATGTATTTGCAATAACATATGATGGATACCTTTCTGTTTTAATTTTTTGCAAAAATAATTATATTCTAACAATAAGGATGTATATCCAAAAAAAAGGTTGCTCGCATAAGCAACCTTTTTTATATTATTTGATTTAACTTATCCGTTAACTTTTTTATAATCCGCTAAAAATTTCTCCAGGCCAATATCTGTTAAAGGATGTTTAAGTAGGCCTAAAATAGCATTTAAGGGGCAGGTAGCAATATCAGCGCCAGCTTCCATACATTGAATAATGTGCATGGTGTGCCTAATTGAAGCAGCAAGTACCTGTGTTTCAAACCCATAATAATTGTACATCTCAACAATCTGTGCAATTAATTCCACCCCATCGGTAGAAATATCGTCTAACCGGCCAATAAATGGCGAAACATAAGTAGCTCCGGCTTTAGCTGCAAGCAATGCCTGCCCTGCCGAGAAAACTAAAGTGCAATTGGTCTTTATTCCTTTATCCGATAAATATTTTATAGCTTTAATGCCCTCTTTTATCATCGGCACTTTTACTACAATTTGCGGATGAAGGGCAGCCAGTTCTTCCGCCTCTTTAATGATTCCGTCAAAATCGGTAGATATTACTTCTGCACTTACATCGCCATCAACAATTTCACAAATAGCTTTGTAATGATTGATAATGTTTTCCTGGCCGCTAATTCCTTCTTTTGCCATTAGCGATGGATTGGTTGTTACACCATCAAGTACTCCCAAATCCTGGGCTTCCTTTATTTGGTCAAGGTTTGCCGTGTCAATAAAAAATTTCATAATGTATGTTTGATTTTAATGAATAACCTGATTTTTATGTTGCGAAATTAATTTATTTTTCCGACTATTAAAATTTTCATTTTATCAATTATAAATTGATATAAAATTGATATAAAAAGAACAGTTGTTTGTATTAATAATATGGGTTAATCATGTTGAAAGAGAAATTTAAGGAGGGTATAGGTTTTTTTTGCAATGCCCGGACTCTGGCTTTCTCTGTTTCCTGCAACATTTAGTATCTTTATATTGTTTATTTCCAGCCAATGAATGATTTGATCCCTATTTTCTGATTGTAGATTTATTTCGGCAATAAAAAATGGTTTTTTATATTTTTTACATAAAGCAATAGTATCCACACTTCCTTTTTTTAATGGCAGTTTATCTTTTATAATAAGTGTCCCGTCCGATTCGATTACATTTCTTAACGTTCTGTCGATATAGTTATTACTATTTATTTCGGTAAGCGGATATTTAAGTGGTATTTTACCATTTTCATTTTTTCTGTCCTGAGGGCAATACCCACCACAAGGAAAATGGTTATCTAATGCAAAATCCAAAGCACCAGTATCAACACCGGTTTGTCCGCCAGCGATAATTTTTAAATAATGCAATTTTTAGGATTTTTCTTTTAATACTTTATAAATACCATTTTTTCGACAATAGCGAAAAAACCAGCTGTATTCCAGCTCAATATGATATCTCTCTTTTACCTTACGCCTCAGTTGCTCAATGGTCTTTACACTTTTTGCCGAAGCCATTCCTTTAATCTGATGTTTGTAGGGATTTAATTTTGACTTCCGGCGCTCACTGTATTTTAATTTTAGTAGCCCTTCAGTCCCTTTTTGTAAAAATATTTTGGTCCAGTCGGCAATAGAATCTTCATGTATCCCTAATAATTGAGTAATATTCTCGTTTTTTTGGCCTTCGTGTTTTAAAA
>JAXHVS010000103.1:0-11859 GCA_034189025.1 Bacteroidota bacterium | reverse complement strand
GGATGGAATTATTCCCCAAAATTTCACCCAACGGGCAATGGATTGCTTTTTCTGCTGAATATTCGGGTAGCAGACAGGTATATATTATGCCCTCAGAGGGAGGAACACCTAAACAATTAACTTATTACAACGATGTTGGAGAAATGCCTCCACGCGGTGGTTGGGATAATGTTGTGCTGGACTGGACTCCTGATAGTAAGCAAATTCTTGTTCGCTCAAACAGAACTCCTTTTGGTGTAAGAAACGGGAAATACTACCTCGTAAGTATTGATGGTGGGTTAGAAAAGCCACTACAAATTGTTAACGGTGGCTTTGCTGCGCTGTCGCCGGATGCTTCAAAATTAGCTTTTACACCCGTTGACAGGGAGTTTAGGACATGGAAGCGCTATAAAGGGGGGCGTGCTTCGGATATCTGGGTTTATGACCTGGAAAAAGATTATTCAGAACAGATTACCGATTTTGTGGGTACGGATCAAATACCCGTTTGGCACGATAATAAAATCTATTTCGCCTCTGACAGAGATTTAACCTTAAATATTTATAGCTACGATATTGACACCAAAAAAACAGAACAAATAACTGCACATGAAGAATTTGACGTAATGTGGCCATCAGGGCACAACGGAATGATTGTTTATGAAAATGGCGGGTATATTTACAAGTTAAATACGCAAAACGGAAATACCGAAAAAGTATCCGTAAATATTAATTTTGACAACCCAAACATCCTGCCTTATTTCAAGAATGTAAGTGAATTTATCGAAAGTGCTTCCATTTCCCCCTCAGGAAAACGTGCTATTTTTGACGCTCGTGGCGATATTTATTCCGTGCCTGCAGAAAATGGGTTAACTGCCAACCTTACCAAAACACAAGGTATCAGAGAGATGTCGCCAAACTGGTCTCCTAATGGGAAATATATTTCTTATCTTTCCGATGTTACAGGCGAATACGAAATCTATTTATTAGAAAATAAAGAAGGTGCAAAACCTAAACAGTTAACATTTAACTCTAAAGCCTGGAAATACGAACCCGTTTGGTCACCAAACAGCAAGTATCTGCTTTATTTCGACCGTACCTTAAATCTTAAATATATTGATATTGAATCAGGTAACGAAAAAATCATTGCTCATGCAACATCAGACGAAATAAGAGATTATAAATTTTCTCCCGACTCAAAATGGGTAACGTATACCAATAACAGCGATAATGGGAATAGTGCGATTTGGGTTTATAACATTGCTACAGCTCAAAACCACAAAGTTACAAATGATACATTTAGCGAATTCAGTCCTGTTTTCTCAAAAGATGGAAACTACATTTTCTTCTTATCCAACAGGGATTTTAACCTAAGCTTTTCCAGCTTTGAATTTACCTATCATTATAACAATGCTACAAGAATATATGCTTTAGCCCTAAGAAAAGACAGTCCAAAACTTTTCCAGTTTAAAAATGATGTGGTAGCAATAAAAGATGAATCACAAGCAGGGAAAAAATCAGATACCGATAAGGATAAACTAAATATTGCTATTGATTTTGATGGTATAGAAAGCAGGATAATGGATTTTCCGATGGATGATGGGAATTACCGTTTTTTGGAGGCTGTTGAAGGAGGAATCCTTTATGGCGCCGAAGACGGGCTGCATAAATATGACCTTGCCAAAGAAAAAGACGAATTAATTATTTCAGGCGTAAGATGGGGAATACTATCCGCTGATGGGAATAAATTACTGTACCGTTCGGGTAAAAATTGGGGAATTATTGAATTATCACCTAACCAAAAAGCCGGCGACGGAAAACTTGACCTCAGCAACCTGGAAATGAAAATTGACCCTAAAAAAGAGTGGCAACAAATTTATACCGATGGATGGAGAATCTTTAGAGATTATTTTTATGTAGGAAACTTACATAATGTAGACTGGGAAGGCCTAAAAGCCAAATATGCTCAATTAGTTCCCTATGTAAGTCACAGAGCCGATTTAGATTATATTTTAAGTGAAATTATTGCAGAATCTAATGCCGGACATGCCTACGACAATTTTGGCGATTTTGAACGCGTAAAACGCATTGATGGCGGACTGCTGGGAGCTAAACTTACAGCTGATAAAAACAGCAACCGGTACATCATTACAAAAATTTATAATGGTGAAAACTGGAACGATTCTCGCCGTTCGCCGTTAACCGAACAAGGTATTAATGTTAATGAAGGGGATTACCTGATTAGCATTAACGGAAATGAGGTTACTACCAAAGATAATCCTTACAAATTTTTAGAAAACAGCGCGAATAAACATGTAGAGATAAAAGTAAATTCAAAACCATCGGCCGAAGGTGCCAGAAAGTATACTATTAAAACCATAAAAAGTGAGATTGAATTATTATACTTAGACTGGGTAAATGAACGCCGTAAAATGGTTGATGAGCTATCCAACGGACGAATTGGCTATATACATGTTCCCAATACTGCTGTTGAAGGAAATTATGAACTTTATCGCGGAATGTACGAGCAGCACAATAAAGAAGCATTAATTATTGACGACCGATATAACGGCGGTGGATTTATTCCCGCGTATATGATTGAAATGCTTGATCGTAATACATTAAGCTACTGGCACCGAAATAAGCTGGATCCGATGATTTCACCTTCGGTAGCCCACGACGGGCCAAAAGCCATGCTTATTAATGGTTATGCATCCTCCGGTGGTGATGCTTTACCTTATTATTTCAAGAAAAAAGAGCTGGGTACCTTAATAGGAACAAGAACCTGGGGTGGATTGGTTGGAATTAGCGGTAATGCAGGATTAGTTGATGGCGGATATATTGCTGTTCCACGATTTGGTATCTATAATGAAAAGGGGGAATGGATTATCGAAGGAGTTGGCGTTTACCCCGATATTAAAGTAGTAGACAAACCTCATGAGCTGGCCAAAGGAAATGACCCCAGTATAGAAAAAGCCGTTGAAGTATTACTAAAACAACTGGAAGAAAATCCTGTACAAAAACCAGAACGTCCTGCGGACCCTGACCGGTCGAGATGGATTGAAAAAGAGGTGAAATAATACTGGGCTAACAAATCATCGGACAGGAATGTCCGAAGCACGAAATATCATCGGACAGGAATGACCGATGTACTAAATAATCCTGAACTATAAAACATTAAAAAACCCGCTGAACATACTTTCAGCGGGTATTTATTTTATCATTTAATTTTCATTTTGTCTACTGCATTCTGCCTCCTGCTGCCTGCCTCCGGCAGGTAAACTGCCAACTGCTGCTTTTCTTACTTCCGCGGAACATCGTCCAAATAATTATTCAACGGATCACTTTGGCTGGTATTTAACGACTGTATCCAATCTATAACCGGTTGGCGGTAATGAACAGAAGTAATGTAGGGTTCTTCATCGTAATCAGAAAAATTATTGTTCGATAATGAATAAAGATAATCAATCGTTAACAAAGTATACGTTGAGTCGCTATGTATGGGAGTGCCATCCGTTAAATAGTTCCCATCAATAGTAGAAAACCCTCCATGCAAATAATACGGAGCGCTTTCCAATAATTCTGCACCGGTAACTTCCATCTGAATAATATTATTTTCGAAAGGCAATAAACCGACAATAGTTTCCAGCGTTATTTCTCCTGCCGGTATATCCTGTCGTATACCTCCGGAATTGGTTAAGGCAACATCCGCTTCGGGAAATGCTTGTAACCACGAGTCTACAACCATATTGCCCATTTCAACCGAACGTTGATGTATCGTAGCATCAGCATATCCAATCACTTCAGCTAAAATGGCATTGGATTGTTCTATCCATCTTTCAACAACAGCCAAAATTTCTTCATCAATAATTCCTTTATCGTTTTTATGTATTGAATAGCTTAAATCTTGTATAGAGTCTTTACCTGTATGATATAAAAATTCAACTTTTATATACCGTTCCATATTTGCTCCAGCCTGCATAAGAACAACACCATTCATTTCTTTTGCAAATAGCTGATGGCAATGTCCTCCTCCAATAATTTTTATATTATGATTTTTGGCTACGTCAACCAATTGCTCCATTTCATGCTCGCAAATATGCCCAACCAGGATTAAAAAATCGGCCCCTTCAGCAATCGCTTGGGGAGCATACGTATTAATTGCCTGATCGTAAGGCAAAAACTCTAATGTTTCAACATTTTTAGGAAAAGTGGTATTAGGGGTTGATAATGATGCCAACCCGATGATTCCTATATTTACCCCACTAATTTCTTTGATGATATAAGGTTTAACAAACGATGGGATTTCTCCGCTACTCTTTTCAATAATATTAGCGGCTAAAAATGGGAAATTCATTTGATCCAAACGTTCTTCGAGCACTTCTATGGTAAAATCAAAATCGTGGTTTCCAATCGCACTTGCATCGTATTCAAGCGAATTCATTACCTCAACCATAGGCTCACCCATAAACCACGTTGAAACTGCAGGGCCTGTCCAGTTATCACCACCACTTAAGATTAAAAAATTTTCTGAACCATCATAATCCGCTTCGGCCTTCCACATACCGGCTAAACCGGCTGCACCATAAGAGTTTTCTGTTGCTTCCAACCAACCATGCTCATCGTTGGTATAAAAAATGGTAAATTCAACTAAACTATCTTTCGGAAGATTGTTATTATCAACCCCACTATCAGAATTTTTATTACATGAAAAGTTAATAATCCCCAAAAATAGGCCTAAAATAATTATAGATAAATAGCGCATAATCGTAAATTTTAAAAATAAGAATTCGAAAATAGTAAAACTATTTATAATTTCTCGGGTTTACTTAAACTCTTTTTCTTCCTGGACTGCAATCCACAGCTTTTGTATGAGATTTCACTTTTCCCTGATTTTGATTCTTCTCTTTTTTATTTGTTTTACAGAGCTTTTTAGACATGGATGATTTTTTATTCTAACAGTAAATACGAAAAAATGTTTTTTAAAAAATTTTCATTTACTCATTTTTGTTTTTAATGTATAATTAGTGTATTTTTGTGTATGCTTAATTCTATTTCAAATAAAGAAATTGCTGCATTGCGGGCAATGAGAAATTTTCTCATGAAAAATGGGCGTATGCCAAGTGTTCGTGAGTTAATGAAAGCAATGAACTATAAATCGCCACGTTCGGCTGCAGTTATTTTGCAACAACTTATCGACAAAAAAATCCTGGACAAAAAACAAGATGGGAGTTTACAGTTTACCCAATACGAATTTGAAAACGAAACAGACAGTGAGCAAACCGTAAAAGTTCCGCTATTAGGGACCGTTGCCTGCGGCATTCCCATATTAGCCGAAGAAAACATCGAGGCTATGATTGCTGTTTCAACTAAAATAGCCAAACCAACCAATAAATATTTTTTATTGAGGGCTACAGGCGATTCTATGGATAAAAAAGGGATTAATGATAGGGATCTGGTGCTGGTAAAACAACAATCCTCTGCCGAAAACGGAGACATTATTGTTGCCCTTATTGATGATGAGGCTACCATTAAAGAACTAAAAGTAAATCAGCATAATGTGATTTTACTGCCACACTCATCAAACAAGGAGCATACACCTATTATTCTCTCTAAAGATTTTAAAGTACAGGGAGTGGTCATAACAACAATCCCCGGCTATACACAATAAAAAATTTTGTATAATAAACATTTTGCGAAGCATCTTCTCCCCTATTCATTCAACCCGCTTTTTTAAACACAACAAACGAAATTTTATGACTCAGCTTAACATTCATATTCCTGATACGAAAACAACCCTTGAAATACCATTTGCAGCAACGAATATACCTGCCGGTTTCCCTTCGCCTGCAGATGATTATTTAGAAACATCACTCGACCTGAATAAAAAGCTGATAAAAAATCCGGGAGCTACCTTTTTTGCACAAATTGTCGGTTCATCGATGGAAAATGCAGGAATACACAATGGAGATATCGTGGTTATTGACAAGTCTTTAGAGCCACAAAACAACTCTATCCTGGTGTGTAGTATTGATGGAGAATTTACGCTAAAACGATTTAAAAAGATAGATGACGAAACCGGCTATTTAATGCCGGACAATCCGGATTATGAACCCATTAAAGTAAACCGGCACAATCAGTTCATTATCTGGGGAGTAGTAACGTATACCATACATAAACATTAACAAGATGTATGCTTTAGTGGATGCCAATAACTTTTATGTATCCTGCGAAAGGGCTTTCAGGCCTGAGCTTAACGGGAAACCTGTGGTTGTGCTTTCAAACAACGATGGTTGCATTATTGCCCGCTCGAACGAAGCCAAAGCATTAGGCCTGAAAATGGGCGAACCGGCTTTTAAAAGAAAAGCATTTTTACAAAAACATGATGTGCACATATTTAGTTCTAATTATGCCTTATATGGCGATATGAGTAAACGAGTGGCACAGGTGCTTAAAACTTTTTCACCTGCCATTGAAATATATTCTATCGATGAGTCTTTTATCGATTTATCTGCTTTTTATCAGATTAATTATGAACAATTAGGAAAAAGCATTCAAAAAAAGGTTTACAAACACACCGGAATCCCTGTTAGTGTTGGTATTAGTACAACCAAAGCACTAGCAAAAATTGCCAATAGAATAGCAAAAAAAGAGAAACAATATAGCGGAGTTACCGTTCTTGATAATCAACGAAACATTGACCTGGCCTTACGCAACACTCCCATTGATGATGTTTGGGGTATTGGAAGGCAATATTATAAATTTCTACAATCAAAAGGAATCTTTACAGCTTTTAATTTTACCTGTATGAACGATAACTGGGTGAGAAAAAATCTTACCGTTACAGGCTTACGCCTGAAAAAGGAGCTACAAGGAATATCTTGTATTCCTTTAGAAAGTGTTCTTCCGGCAAAAAAAACCATTGCCACAACGCGCGGATTTGGTAAAATTATTACCGACAAAAAACAGATCAGGGAAGCGGTGGCTACCTATGCCACACGTTGTTCAGAAAAATTACGAAAACAAAAATCGGTAGCCAATATTCTTACGGTTTTTGTCCATACCGATCCATTCAACGATAATGAAACATACCATTACCTGTCGAAAACCATAAATTTGGGATTTTCTACGAACAGCCAGAAAGAACTGGTAAAGTTCGCTTTAAAAACCCTGAATTTAATCTACAAGGAAGGCTTGCGGTATAAAAAAGCGGGCGTTATTGTCAGCGGAATTGAAAGCGAAGAAAGCATACAAACCAGTTTGTTTTATGATATGGATATAAATACCAATAAACAGTTATCAAAAGCCATGGATGGTATAAACGAAAGATATGGCAGAGATAAAATAAAATTAGCTGTTCAGGGTGATGGACAAGAATGGAAACTAAAACAGGAAAAACTCTCAGGCAGGTACACTACCCAATGGAGCGATATATTAAAAATAAAATGTGGATAAACAGCTTGCTTTTATTATCTTTAATAAAAAAAAAGAAAAATGTGTTTTTACTACTGTTTAACCAAAAAAAATCCGGCTCAATTAATTGAAAACAAAGTTATCCGAGAAGAACAGCTAAGCCTGTTTAACGATACTTTTTTGGTTAATGGGTTTGAACATCCGGCCATGCCTGTAATTACAGATGAAAAACCTAATGAAATACAGTTCTTTAGATGGGGAATAATACCTTTCTGGGTAAAAGATAAGGAAACAGCCAACAGCATAAGAAATAACACGCTAAATGCCAAATCGGAAACCATTTTCGAAAAAGCGTCTTTTAAGCATTCTATAAAAAATAAACGTTGCCTGGTTCTATGCTCGGGATTTTTCGAATGGCGAAAAGTAAAAGGCAAAAAATATCCATATTACATCAGTTTAAAAAATGATGAGATATTCGTTTTCGGCGGTATCTGGTCATCATGGGCCGATACTGAAACCGGCGAAATAATCAACACTTATGCAGTAATTACGGTAGAGGCCAATGAGCTGGTAGGCAAAATCCATAATACAAAAAAACGAATGCCATTAATTCTTGAGCCTGAGAAAGCTTTAAAATGGATTGATAAAAACACATCTGAAAAAGATATAAAACAAATGATGCAACCAGTAGATGAATCAAAAATGAAAGCACATACCATCAAAAATTTTATGCCTGCAAAACCCGGCGATTCATCTAATCCGGAGATAATTGCTTACTATCATTACCCTGAACTAATTGATTTTATTTCATCGTAAACTTTAAGATTCGAAAAACATATCCATGCTAGTAAGTGTCCAAAGAAAATGTATAGGAATCTTTAATAATGCAAGGATTTCCCATCGATGATTTCATATGGGCATAAATTGTAATAGTTTTAGTATCTTTTACTCTGGAGGGGATGTTAAATTCTAATTTTCCGATTCCGTTTTTTGTCGGGATTTCAAATAAACGCTCTTTCCCATCAGTTCCTTTTAGCTTTTGATAAAACATAACCTTTTTAGATTGGTTGGACAACTGACATGTAAAAATAAAAAGATTTTGCTCTCTTATTAAATCATTGGTATTAAAAACAATATGCGGATAATTTGTTAATAACTTTCCGTTTTTATTATACTCTTTGAGCCCGATTTGTGGCTCATTATTTTTGTAAGGTATTTCAGCCATTAGCGTACCATCCTCGTAAAACAATTTCCTAACACCTTCTATTTTATTATTTTCATACCGGGTAATTCGATAAGGTTGCCCATTCTTATAATACCATATTGCTTCGCCCTCTTTTTTATTGTTAACATAATGAACCACAGTATGTAACTCGCCGGTAGTGTAATATTTCTTTGCAGGCCCGTTTTTGCTTTTATTTTTAACTGTAATTTCCGATTTTAGATTTCCGTTATCGTAATAAGCTTTTTTTATCCATGGCCCGTTATCGTTTACTATGGTTTGTTCAACATCTTTTTTTTGATTTGTTTTATTACAAGAAAAAAGTAATAAAGGAACCAACAATAAAAAGAAAAGATAAGTTTTCATTGCACTAAGGATTGATTATTCAACAAATATATAAAGCTAATCGGTAAAATTAAAAATGTTGCCCGGAAATCTTTTTAATGAATAGAGTAATAGATAATATAGTTACATTTCAATGCCTAAAATACATTAATAATTAAAGCTTACAACTACCTTTTAATCGACATCTGTCAATAAAAAAACAATTTGATTAGTTTGTGGTTATATATATGTAGATATTATTGTTCCATGTATCGTAAAATTGTTTAGCTTTGCAACTTATTTTGTTAAAGATTCATCAAAAATTAATTTCATTAAGGATGTTGTTTAAAATTTAGGAGAGCGGTTGATGATAAATACAAATTTTATAAATAAAATAGCACTGATAACCAAAGAAAAATCTTTCACTTATCAGGAATTATTTCAAAAAATAGATTATTATTCTGAGGTATACTTTCGCAATAATTCATATTCAAAAGTAGCTATTCATGCTGAAAACAGGGCAGACTGGATTTTTGCTTTTTATGCAGCCTGGAAAAATAATTGTACGGTAATACCGGTAGATTTCTTAGCTTCTGCTGATGATGTTACCTATATTTTGAACGATTGCAAACCCGATTTACTTTTTGTTAGTAACAATACTGTTTCCAAATTTGATACAATTACTAAAGATATTGAGTATACCCCCGAAATTGCAAATCTAGATGACAAAAAAAATGAAGCCCCCATTCAGCAAAATCAAAAGGTTAAATGGGATACCCCTCCCGATATCGAAAAAACAGCTGTAATCATTTACACATCAGGGACAACAGGAAATCCAAAGGGTGTAATGTTAAGTTACAAAAATTTATTATCGAATGTTGAAGGAGTTTCAAAAAAAGTTAAAATATACACCAAAGATCGCCAGGTTTTAATGTTGCTCCCTTTACACCATATTTTCCCATTAACAGGTTCAATGATTGCCCCATTAAATGTTGGTGGCACATCAGTTATGTCTCCCTCCATGCAATCATCAGATATTTTGGAAACGCTGAAAAATAATAAAGTAAATATTATGATTGGCGTTCCCCGTTTATACGATATGCTGTATAAAAGCTTAAAAACTAAAGTTTTTGCTTCATTTATTGGCCGATCCTTTTATAGCATAATAAAAACATTACGAAGCAAGAAACTGGCTAAAATAATTTTTAAGAAAGTACATGAGGGTTTTGGTGGATATCTTGAATATCTCGTTTCAGGTGGAGCCGCTTTAGATAAAAAAATTGGAACTTTTTTCCAAACACTTGGATTTGACGTATTAGAAGGTTACGGAATGACTGAAACCGCTCCAATGATTACTTTTACTCGACCTGGAAAAGGAATTATTGGTTCACCAGGGCAAGCACTTCCCGGATTAAAAATGGAAATCCGTGATGGTGAAATTGTGGCCAAAGGAGATAACATCATGAAGGGATATTATAACAAACCCGAAGAAACACAAGATGTTTTAAAAGACGGTTGGTTATATACGGGTGATTTAGGCCGAATTGACAAAAACGGATACCTTTTTATTACCGGACGTAAAAAAGAAATTATTGTACTACAAAATGGAAAAAATATAAATCCGGGTGAACTGGAAACAAAATTGGAAAGTTATGAATGTGTAAAAGAAGCTGCTGTATTTCAAAAAAATGATAAGTTACATGCACTTATCGTCCCCGATTTTGAGCAACTAACTCAACTGGAGGTGAATGACCCTGAAAACTATTTTAAGAAAGAACTTATACCAAACCTCAATCAACGCCTAACATCCTATAAGCGTATTATGAAAATTATGTTGATTAATGAGGAACTTCCAAGGACACGATTGGGAAAAATTCAACGATTTAAACTGAATGAAATTTTTGAACATCCTAAAACTCAACAAAAAGTAAGCGATAAACTGGCTGAACCTGTATCAGAAGAGTATCAGGTAATAAAAACCTATATTGAATCCCAGGTGGATATGACTATATCACCCGAAGATCATCTTGAATTTGATATTGCGATGGACTCTTTAGAAAAAATTACCTTGATTGATTTTATTGAGCGAAGTTTTGGTGTTAAAATAGAAGAGGATAAATTGATTAATTTCCCATCCATAAGTAATATGGTTGATTATGTGAAAGAAAACAAGTTATTTCAAAATTTTGAATTATCCAACTGGTCGGAAATTTTAAAAGAAAAAATTCATTTTAATCTCCCAAAATCATGGCCTACTCAATCGTTTATCATAAAATCAGCAAGATTTTTCTTTAAACTATATTTTAAGTTTAAAACAAAAGGTTTAGAGAACATTCCAGAGGGTGCAGCAATTCTTACCCCTAATCACCAAAGTTTTTTTGACGGATTATTTGTTACAGCCTGTTTAAAACACAAAACTATAAAAGACACCTATTTTTATGCCAAAAGAAAGCATGTGAATAACCGCTTTTTAAAATTTATGGCCCACAGAAATAATGTCATTATTATGGACATGAATCTGGATATCAAGGAATCAATCCAAAAAATGGCTGCTGTTTTAAAAGAGAATAAAAAAATCATCATTTTCCCCGAAGGAACAAGAACAATAAATGGTGAAATGGGAGAATTTAAAAAAACTTTTGCTATTCTTAGTAAAGAGTTAAATGTACCTATTGTGCCCGTTGTTATTAAAGGAGCTTATGATGTTTTACCTGCAGGGTCAAAGTTTCCTAAACCATTTCGGGAAATTGAAGTTGAATATTTAAAGCCTGTTTATCCAAAAGGGCGTGATTTTGAAGTACTTACCCATGAAGTAAAAGAGACAATTAATGAATTGGTTTCATAACCTGAAATCTTAAAATATTAATGATATAATCAAAAGATGCTTTTAGGCTATAAAGCAATAAAAGCATCTTTATTCTTTT
>JAXHVS010000102.1:0-22794 GCA_034189025.1 Bacteroidota bacterium | reverse complement strand
TATGAATGCTCATAACATTAAACTTTTTGATTACGACTCGTTAATTTCAAAATTTAATCATGTCATTGAATGCAGAAAAACGGATATTTCAAAGTATCCTATTTTTGGTATGTTATTTACAGAAACACCGGAGGATAATGATAACGAACTGGATGAAATTTTAACCAATAATTTAAAAAAATTTATTAGCATATAAGCCCATACATATCATAATACAAAAATATAACAAAGTTTATTTTTTATGTAAAGTTTAACTTTGTGAAAAATTTAAAGAGGCTGCATAAAGCAGCCTCTCGTGAATCCCAAATTAATAATTAAATCTAAAAATTTAATTCTGCTATTAAAAAAGTTTTTACATATTAATTTGACCTCTTATTATTCAAAAGGTTTATTATCGAATATCAATAAAAGTAATTTAAAAATATTCTAAACTATGGGATATATAAATTATATTTGCCAGCAAGGAAAACTAAAAATATGTTTACAAAAGCTATTGTTAAAAGGCCGGCCAAAACTTTTGCCCACGGAATAACCACCTCAAACCTTGGAAAACCTGATTATACGCTTGCATTAAAACAACACGATGCATACTGCGAAGCACTTATAAAATGTGGATTAAAATTAACTACCTTAGAAGCTGACCCTGATTTTCCTGATTCTTGTTTTGTAGAAGATACAGCCGTTGTTACTAATGATTTTGGAGTTATTACCCGTCCTGGAGATAAAACAAGACTGGGCGAAACCACTGCGATAGAAAAAGCTTTAAAACCCTTCCTTAATTTGCATTATATAGAAGAGCCAGGAACTTTGGATGGAGGGGACATTATGCAGGCAGAAAATAAATTTTATATTGGCTTATCGGGCAGAACAAATTTAGCAGGGGCAAAACAATTAAGCACTATTTTAGAAGAATATAACTTTGACCTTTACACCATTCCGGTTTGTAATATGCTGCATTTTAAAACAGGCGTAAATTATTTAGGCGATAATAATATCATTTTACATCAATCGTTTTGCTCTGCAGATGATTTAGCCAGCTATAACCAGATTATCATTGATACTAAAGAAGAGTATGCAGCCAACTCGTTACGTATTAATGATTATGTTTTGGTTCCTGCCGGATTTCCAAAAACCAAAGCAGCTATCGAGAACCTGGGATATAAAACCATTGAACTTGAGCTATCGGAATTTCAAAAAATGGATGGTGGATTAAGCTGCCTGTCGCTTCGATTTTAATCATCCTCAATGGTTAACATATCAACCAGTTTTACCTGATGAAAATCTTTCGTTTTAAAAAGCCTGAATTCAGTTTCTTTTCGCTTTTCGCTCTTTTCAACGAAGTAGAGTTCATCATCAATTACTTTTAAATCGAAAAAAACACCTTCAAACGAATAAATAGCAATCAACTCCTGATAATTCAACTCAAAAAGATTTTTTTTTGTGCAAATGAGGATTTTAGAATTAAACTCCACAAATTGCACAGGGAAATCGGCTAATGTGGCCTTTTGTTTATTAAAATAAATTCCCTTTTGTTTCGGATCATAATAAATAAGTTGATCTTGATTTACAAAAGCATAGACAAAAGTTCCTTGTATGGTATCTATCGCAAAAGTATTAAGGTTTAACTTTATTATGTTCTCACTATCGTACCAGGCAATGAAATTCCCTTTTTTAGAAACTTTCAGGTTAATAACTCTATTGGATAAAATAGTAGCTTTTAATTTGCCCTTTTTATCATAATAAAAAATCTTATCTTTTTCATTATTTGCCAACTCAAGGGAGGTTAAAAAACCCGTTTCAATGGTATACCAGGTATTTCCTTCGAAAGTTAAGGAGTCAGTGTAAATTTTCTGTGCATCATAATCAACACGATAAGGCTTTAAGGATGAAATAACCTCAACTTCAATTTTTCCAATTTTATTCAAATGTTGAGCATAACCGGTTATACTAAAATACATCAAACATAGTATTATCAAAACATTTCTACCCATCTTTTCTTTATTAGAATATTAAAATCTGACTGTAAAAATCTGAAAAAAACCCGGTAAATTTTAGTTTTCTTGAAAAATTTTAAAATGATAAATTCCTGATTTCTCCATAAAATATTGAAAAGAAGTTTTTAATACACCCAAACCATATTTTACACTTTGGAAAAAATTAATGGATGATGAATCTTTGTCGTACTTTGTAGGGCAGGTTATTTCTGCTATTTCAAATCCAGCAAAATAAATCTGCGCCAATATCTGATTATCAAAAACAAAGTTGTTGGAATTGGCTTCGAAATTTATTGTTTCCAGCACCTTTCTGCTATATGCTCTGTAACCTGTATGATATTCAGAAAGTTTGGCTCCCATTAAAATATTCTGAATAAAAGTAAGCACCCTGTTAAAAAAATATTTGTACAACGGCATCCCCCCTTTAAAAGCACCACGTCCCAAGATACGGGAACCCAAAACTACAGGGTAAATATTATGGGCAATGATATAAGCCATCGAAGGAATTAATTTGGGCGAATATTGATAATCGGGATGCAACATCACAATAATATCAGCATCGCGCTTAAGGGCTTCGCGGTAACAGGTTTTCTGGTTGGCTCCATACCCCTGATTTTCAGAATGTAAAATAATATGTTTAATACCCAGTTCCTCTGCTTTTTGAACCGTTTTATCGTTGCTTTTGTCATCTACTAAAATAACCTCATCAACCAAATCGAAAGGTATCTCGCTATAAGTTTTTTCAAGCGTTTTTTCTGCATTAAATGCTGGCAATACCACTACTATTTTCTGGTTAGCAACCATATTAATTAAATAAACCGGGATTTAAATTACGGGCTTTAGCAAAACACGATTTCATTTTTTCCTGTTCTCCAAAATTTTGATAAAGATAACCAAGATTAACCAAAGCAGAAGCATCTTTGGGGTCAAAATCCAGTTCATATGCTTCATCCATCATTCGCTTTGCTTTTTCGTACTCTTCTAATTTTAAATACGACATGGCCAAATTAACTCTCAACACCGGGCCTTTTTTATCCAATTGAAGGGCTTTAGCTAATGCTTTAACCGATTCGGAATAATTCCCGGATATTCCGTAAACAACACCCAAATCTTTATAAACTTCAATCTTGTTGGGATTTATCTTTGCCGTTTTTTTAAGGTATTCTAATGATTTTTGGAAATCATTCTTATAACGCCCGTAGATGTGTCCAAGGTAATAATTTACATCATCATGTTGTGGATGATACTTTTCCAATTGGTGAAGCAGCTTTAAATTTCTATCTGCCCTTTCAGGGTCATCAAAGATTTTATTAATTTTAGTGTCAAAAATATTGTTATAAACACGCGTATATGCAGGATTACGTTCTAAAATTTCGTTGTAGTATTTAAAAACACTATCCATATTTTGATGCAACTCCCATTGAGCATTACCCATTAACAAAAGAGCATCATTATATTCCGGATGGATTTCAATGGCTTTGTGTAAATAGCCTATGGCCTGGTTAAGATATTCCTCCCGCATAGTTTTATTTTCAGGCTTAACTGCCTCTTCTATCAGTTTTCCTCCGGCAGATGTATTACTTTTTGCACTATTCACTGAGGTTTTAACATCTGTAGTAAATAAAATAAAATCATTTTCCCATGCCCTATTCCTGCTAATGGTTTTAATCGTATATAATGAAAAAATTACCACTAACAAACCTACAATTACCGATTTATTTTTAATCCAAATGGGAAATTTTTGCGTCATTAAATAGGCCAAAATTAAGACAAACCCGATAGAGGCAACATAAACAAACCGCTCATTCATAAATACTCCTACCGGAAATAAAATGTTCGACATTGGCGATAAAGCGATGACATAAAACAAAATACCAAATGAAATTAATTTCTTTTTCTTTATTCCGATGAGTGCATAAATACCTAATGCAAAATGAAGTATAAGCGAAACAATCGGCCATATATCTGTCCAGCTCATAACCGGAATATGATAAGGATAATAATCATACGTAAGCGGATGAGGGAAAAATAATAATTTAATATAAAGCAGCAACGTATAAAATATGGTAGCATATTTTTGGCTAAAGCTCATACCTAAAAACGAATTATTCATCAGCTCGTTGCCTGGTTCAAGTTTCATTTCGCCAACTACTAAATGACGTACATAAAAATAGATTATCGCTGCGAGTACAAGTGGGATAAGCGTTATAAAAAAAGTTTTGGGTTTAACTATTTTTGTTTTAAAAAAATAGATACTCAATGGAATAATTGCTAAGAAAGTAACGGCCACTTCTTTTGAAAATAATCCTCCCAGAAATGCAATGAAACTAAATATTAAATAGCGTACCTTATGCTTTTGGATATATTTCCATGAAAATAACACGGCTAAAAGAGCCCCCAGGAGTGACAAAATTTCGTCGCGCCCTTTAATATTGGCAACTACTTCGGTATGAATTGGATGTAAAACAAAAAGCAGTGTGGCAACAAAGGGTAAGGATAAAAACCATTTTTCGGATTTATATCGATGGAAGAGCAACGTAAGTATATATAATAAAAGCACGCCTGTTAACGCATAAAGCAAGACATTTAAAAAATGACTAACAAATAAAACAACCGGCCTCCGGTTATGCATCCTTTCCAGATTACGGAGGATCAGATTTTTTTCCTGTGAATTTAATGCTTCTGCATTTCCCAATATCACGTTTTGCTGTTGCTTTCTTAACTGGCCGTTTTCAATATGTATTGTTCCCGTTAGGTTCTTTAATAATTTTTGGGAAGGTAAAATAAAATTGGGATTCGCCTGTTGATTCATCTTACGTTCCAACAGTAAATGATTAATTCCATCAAAGGGTGTTCCCATAATCAATTGCCACTCTATAGCAAAGGTAACCATAGATAATGGACGGTATCTGCCTCCAGCAACTAACTTTTTATTTTTCTGATCGAAGAAACCATTAAAAAATTCTTCGGTAAATAAATCATCAATCCCTTTAAACCCACTTAATGTATATTCATTTTCAGTAATAACAAGTGCATCATCCAGCGCATAATCATGAAATAACGTATTTCCATAAAGGATAAACGTTAAAAAAAAAACAGATAAATACTTATATGAACTTTTCATAAAGAACAAATAATTTAATCCTGGTTTTTATTTTTCACAATTCGTTCAATACAACGATACATGGCATCACGAAGAGCCATCTCACGCAGATCATTTACTAAATAGGCTCCCATTTTGGTCATAATATAAGCATAACCAATTTCTTTATGCGGATCGGCAAATCCGAAAGAGCCCCCTGCACCAGGAGTTCCGAAAGCATTCCTGCTGCTGCCATACATTAAATCGTGCATGGGTTTTAAAAACCCAAATGAAAAGTAAGCATCCAAACCCATCACTATATCAAAAGCTCCTGCTGGTGGTACTAAAGCATCTTTTTTTAATAACTCAAATGTATTGCTATTTAATCCCAACTCTTTTGCTCCCAGGGCAAATTCGCTGTAAACTTTTGCAATAGAACGTGCATCTCCCACTCCATTGGCTGATGGCATTTCCACACTCAGCGTAGTACGACTGTTAGGATTAAATTTTTCAGGTATTTTAAATGACTGGGATAAAATTGAATTTGGTTTTCTAAAATCCTTACACATTTTTTTGGGTATTTTGTCGTAACTGGCTATTACCTGCCAGGCCGAAGGAATAATTACCCTAGCAAGTTCTTCATCGGGAATAGAATCGGGCAAACCGATATAAAAATTTAAATCCAGAGGGGTGGCTATCTTTTCGGTAAAAAATTGTCCGATAGAACGATTTTTGGGATCAACACGCCAGATTAATTCGTTCATATTCATACCCATAGTAGCCAAATGATAACCATGTTTTTCTCCTGGCTCCCATAATGGTTTTTGCCGTGCCATTATTTCGGTGATATAATCAAAATCCCGTAAATCGGTAATTTCAAATTTTTCATCAACAAGGCACAAACCAGCTTCGTGAGCCAGTAATTGTTTTACCGTAATATCCTCTTTTCCGTTTTGAGCAAATTCGTGCCAATAAGTTGAAATTTTTTTATTGTAATCGAGCCAACCTTTTGAATGGGCAATGGCCAGCGACATAGCAGCCAACCCTTTGGTTGTTGAAAAAACAATAACTTTTGTATTTTCTTCCCATGGTGCTTTGGTTATTGAATTTTTATATCCACCCCAAAGATCAACTACTTTTTCGCCTTTATAATAGATAGCACATGCTGCTCCATACATAAAATTGTTGATAAACGCATCTTTTACTTCTTCAAATCCCCATTTAACATAACCATGAATTAATTTTTCGAGATTCTTTTTTTCTCGATAAGAAATTGAGCATTGATATAAAAATAGAAGTATAAACAGTATAAGAATTGGTTTTCGAGTCATAGCATTTGATAAATAAAACCAAATATATTAATTAATGCTAAAATAAAGAATGTAACAAAGTATTTTTTCTATAAAATTAGGCTTAAAACTCCCAATCCATCATAAAAACATTAAACAATAAATTAGTTATCAGCTACTTAAAATCAAAAGAACCACTTGTTTACATTTCAACATTGTTTATCAAAATATTCGGGTAGTTCATCTAAAAAATAATTCTTTTTTAAAATTTATCCGTAGAATTAAATAAAGGCTCTTAAAAAATGAAAACAGAAGATCAATTATTAGATTTTTATTTTCCTGAAGAAAAAAGATTTAAAAAGTATTTTTTTACAGGGATTCGAAATTTATTGCTGCTTCTGTTTTTACTTTTAATGTTAAGTTACCATCATCCTTATCCTGTTCAAAACAATACCCGGTTGGCAGAACTAATTTCTTCACAAGTAAGTGCTCAATTAACAGTTGATGACAGTGTTTCCATAAAAAATATCGATGACCAGGTAAAGAGCCTGTTAATAGAATTTTATCAGATAAGAAATTTTGAGCCAGTATGGATAAAAAATTTTAAACCCACTGCCCAATTCAATATCATCTATAATCTGTTAGATAGTGCAAAATATTTTGGCTTCCCATTCGATTATTTTTATTTTGAGGAAATAAAATCATTCCATAAGAAAATAAATCATCCGGGTACTAAAATGCTACAGGACGATTTAGCTCAATTAGAGATAAACACTACTTTTTCTGCTCTAAAAATATTAATTTTCTTAAATCAAGGAATTGTAAAAACGGATTCGGCCATTAACCAATCATTTGTAAAAGGCCTACCTTATCTTTTAAACGAAGCAATAGAGCAAAAAAATATTCAACAAAAAATTAAGTCTGTTCAGCCGCAAATAGTACAATATAAAAATATTATGCACTCAATGTCTTATTTTATTGATATGAATTTATCGATAAAATATACTACCCCATCATTTATTGACGACAAGGTACTTGCCCAAAGCCTTTTTTATGCTGGAATTAGCAAATCGCCCGAATTTAACAATACCAACAAAAAATCGAATGTACTTTATAAATTACAAGATCGATATAATTTGCCTCACGATTCGGTTTTGAATCATGCTACTCACGAAAAACTGGTGTTGCTTTTGGAACAGAAATATGTCCAGGCCTGTTTAAATTTACACAGGTTAAGAAAATTAAATCATTCTGGTGACAGTTATTTATTTGTAAATATTCCCGAATTTAAACTTCGGGTTATTGAATCAAATCAGATTAAGCAAGTTTTTAATGTAATTGTAGGCAAAAAACATACACCCACCCCAAGTTTTTCGAGCAGCCTGGAAAAAGTTATTGCCAATCCTTACTGGACGGTACCCAGAAGTATTGTTAATAAAGAGATGGTTTATAAAATCAGAAAAGATTCAAGTTATCTATCGCGCAACGGATATTTTATCATTAATAATAATGAAGAAAGGATGCCTGATTCGATTATCGACTGGTCGAAACCTGACCCTTTGGGAAACCAGTATTGGATAAGACAAAAAAACAGTTCGTATAACGCACTGGGTCAAGTTAAGTTCTTATTTCCTAACAAGTATAGCATTTATTTGCACGACACACCTTCTAAAGATTTATTTAAATCTACAAAAAGAACTTATTCGCATGGATGCATACGGCTCCAAAACCCGGAAAAACTTGCACAATATTTAATCGACAAGAATTTTTCTCAAGATAAAACTGATTTCAGTACTTTAATCAGTGAAAAAGAACATTATATCATTGACTTACCACAAAAAATAGATATCCATATTCAATATATCACTTGTTCTGCAGATAGCCAATCCGATCTTGAATTTTTTAATGATATTTATAATCTGGATCGAAAAGAGATTAATCAAATTTTTCCAGATCGGATGGAGATATAGGTATTAATGATGGATGATAAATAAATAAACAAGAGCCATTTTTAATTAGATCAATAATTTCATTGGTTTCATCAATAGGCAATGCCGGACACCCGAAGCTTCTGCCAATGCGTCCATATGTTTCAATAAAATCATGACTAACATATTCGGCACCATGAATAACAATAGCTCTATCTGCTGCCTTATCATTAATTCCTTCATTTATACCTTGTATTCGGAGAGAGTAGCCATGTTGGCCAAAATAAGTATCTTTAGTTATATATAACCCCAGACTACTTTTCCTGGATTCCTGAACATTAGAGAATGATTCGGCAAAAACATTCCCTGTATTTATCCCATGTGCTACCAAAGTATGTTTTAATACCCTCTGGTTTTTTATATCTAAAATATATAAACGTTTCTCAGTCGAAGGGCTGCTAAAATCTATTATTGTAAGTAACGAGTCTTTGGTTAGTAAATTTTTACTTTCTAAATCATAAAATCCATTTAATGCCATATTAATGGCTGGCTCCGGAATATGGAATGAATCAACTAATGCTGTTTTCCAGTCATAAAAATCAATATTTACCAATTGTTGTTGTCGGAAATATTCAGTTTGAAAATAAGGATCAACAACATCCCAATTAATAATCACCAGGCTAATTACGATATATATATGTCTTATCATCCATTTATTAATTAATCGGCGATATTATAAAAAATAAACGAATTAACAATACTCATATTATTGATAATCAACATAGGGAGTGAATATCTTTTAAACAATTAACTATCTGCTACTTAAACCTTTTCTCCCATTCAGCTCTTAAAATAATATTTTTATTATTTTTTAAATGATCGGTAGCCAGAATACCATATAGGTGGTCTATTTCGTGTTGTAATAATTCGGACAAATCATCTTTAAAAGTTTCTTCGTATTCGTTTCCCTGTTCGTCATTAAATTTTACTTTGATTGATTGATATCGTTCAATTTTAACAAAAAAAGCAACATCGAAACTAAAGCAACTATCCCATACTTCAAAAGTCTCATCGCTTTTCCATGTTATTTTGGGATTTATAAGTGCAAACGAACGGCTGGCTGTATAAACATAAATTGCTTTTTGCAACACTCCTATTTGAGGAGCTGCTATAGCACGGCCAATCTTTTTACGTTGTTGAAAATCTGTTAATGTATCTTTCAGGTCGGTAACCAACCTTTTTAAGGACGAATCAAAATGGGTTACGTTTTGAGATTTTTCTCTTAACAGCGGATTTCCAATCAATAAAATTTCTTTTATGGCCATTTTAATATATGATTGATTTATAAAAATTCTTTTAAATGCTTATTCGTCAAGTAGGTCCTGTGGAATTTCTTTTTTTGTTTTAGCTCCCAGCTCTTTAATTTTTTGGGCTCGCGAAATAAGGTTCCCTTTTCCGGTGGAAATCTTATTCATGGCATTATCATATGCTTTACGGGTAGATTCTAACTTTTGGCCAATATCTTGTAAATCGTCTATCAAACCCACAAATTTATCGTACAAAGCACCACTTTGTCGTGCAATTTCCATCACATTCTGGCTTTGATACTCCTGCAACCACATGCTGGCAATCATTTTTAAAGCCGCAATTAAGTTCGTAGGGCTTATCAGTAAAATTCGTTTTTCGTAAGCAAAATACCATAAATCGGGATCTTTTTGGATAGCCACCAGATATGCTGGCTCTACGGGCAAAAACATCATTACAAAATCGAGCGATTTTAATTGATATAGATCCTGGTAATTTTTTTCACTCAATTGTTTAATATGATTTTTAATCGATGTTAAATGTTCGTTTAGTGCTTTTTCACGCAAAACATCATCTGTAGCAGAAACATATCTTTCGTAGGCAGTTAGCGAAACTTTCGAATCGATAACCACACTTCGGTCGCCCGGATATTTCACAATTACATCAGGCTGAAATCTGTTCCCCGCTTCATCTTTAAATGATTGTTGCACAAAATATTCTCGATCTTTTACAAGGCCCGATCTTTCTAAAATATTTTCCAGAATTAACTCCCCCCATCCTCCTTGTGTCTTCGAATCACCTTTTAACGCTTTGGTCAGGTTTTTAGCGTCTTCGCTAATCTGATTACTGGTTTCTATCAAATGTTTAATTCGCTCCTGTATCGAAGCGCGGTCGGCGATATCTTTTTTGTGGGTATCTTCTACCTTTTTTTCAAAGTCTTTAATTTTTTCCTGTAAAGGTTTTAGGATCGTATCCAGATTAATTTTATTTTGCTCGGTAAATTTTCCGGTTTTTTCTTCTAGAATCTCATTTGCAAGATTTTTAAACTCGGTTTTAAAACGCTGTTGCAATTCATCTACTTCTTTTTTATGCTCCTGCAATCGTTCGTGCAAATGTTTCAAGTCAGACTCTTTTTCACTAAGAGCTTCCCGAAGATCAATAACTAAATTATCTTTTTTTTCTTTTTCTATTTTTAGGGCCTCCAGCTCTCGTATTAAATAGGATAACCGTTCTTCTTTTATTTGTAATTCGGTGTGGGTTGCATTTAATTCATTTTTTAAACTATCAGCCTCTTCAATGGTTAAGCCTGTTTTGCTTTGATAAAAATATTTACTTATAAACCATGCTGCAACAAAACCTGCTGTAATACCTACAATAAAAAATATAATTATGTTAATCATAAAAAAACTAATTTACCGATACTTATTGTTCAATCATATTACACATTTCATTCTCATATGCAAGTAACTGTTCTTTTACTTTACGTTTTCGTTCATTTTTAACAGCTTTTTCAAAATCAATAATGGCTATGGTATATTCAATTTTAGTTAAAAATTCAGCAGCTTTTAAACGAACTTTATCATTGGGATCAAATAAAAGTCCTTTCACCTTTTCAGCAGCCAACCAAGGGTAAGAATTTAACAGTTTATCCATTGCTTTTATTTTTTGATCTTTGGTTCCTTGTGTTAGTAAATTATTTAATTCATCAATTTCTTTACGGTAATTTTCGTCAATAAGAATTTCTTGTTTAAAAAATCCCGGGCGTACCACATTTTTATCATACGATACCAAATCACGTTTAATAACCCACCGAACCATTCTTGGAACCATCCAACGCATACCTGTTGTAATTTCGGGATGTACTGTGGAAATAAATATTCTACCTTTACCCGAAGAAAATGTAACAAAAAAAGGAATCCCAACAGGGCTATTCGATTTTCTTCCAACCAAACCTATCAATTGTTCTTTATTACTTTCTAGATCAATAATTGGCCCACTTTGAAAATCAATAAACAAATTTTGAGTATTTTTTAATTCGGCAAATATTTTTTCTCCTTTTTCGGTTAGTTCAAATTTCATAATACCATTAAGCGTTTCTCCAGGTTGTTGCTCAATAAATTTTACAGGTACTAAGGTTAAATCTTTATTTCTATTATTTAAAGAAAATATCTTACCGCTATTACCTAAACATACAATTCCTTTCCCTTTATCTACCGTAAATTTTCTTATAATTTCAGCCACCTCATCATCTACCTCAATCTTATTTCGGTTTTTAAATTCAGGAAATACCAATACATCAATATTTTCAAGTTTTGATCGTTTAATATCTTTATGATTTAAACTAACAGCAACAATGCCGCCATCAATCTTTAAGGCTTCAATAATATCCTGAGTATAAATAACATCATTTTCGTTTGGTTTATAAATCCCTACAGCAATTGATTCTTTATTACTTTCCAGTTTTTTTATATATGTTCTTTTTTCACCTGAATTTTTACATGACCCCAATATAATTATTAAGCAACATATTGAAAGTAAATAAACAAGAGTAGCATTTTTCATAACAACATAATTAATAATTTTAAAGCAATTAAAAATACATAATTTAACTGTAATTTTAAAGTAATGATTTAGATAATAAATAATCTAAAACATATTTTCAGCATTCTGCCTTCTAATGAATTATTTTAACTTTGTGTTTTCAAATTCAACAAAGATTTAATAATGAAAAAATATAAAAATATTTATTTTGACCTTGACCGTACCTTGTGGGATTTTGACAGTAATGCTAAAGAAACTTTTCAGGACATTTATGAAAAACATGAGTTACACAAAATTTTTAACAACTTCGATAATTTTTACAATACCTATGTAAAGCATAATGAGCGTTTATGGAAGATATACCGTGATGGAAATATCCGAAAATCGATGTTGGCTTTTAAACGATTCGCACTTACCCTGGAAGAGTTTGGAGTTAAAGATGAAGGTTTGGCACAAATTATAGGACAGGATTATATTGAGATCAGCCCGACAAAAAAAAGACTTTTCCCGGGTACTTATGAAACTTTAGAATACCTAAAAAATAAATATAACCTATATATTATTACCAATGGTTTTAACGAAGTACAATTTACTAAAATAAAAAATAGTAAACTGGATATATTTTTTAAGAAAATTTTCACATCAGAAAATGCAGGAGCACAAAAACCTAATGCCAAAATTTTCGAACATGCCTTAAAAAGTGTAAATGCAAGAAAAAAAGAAAGCTTAATGATTGGTGATGATCTGGACACTGATATCATTGGCGCCAAAAAATTTGGGCTTGATCAGGTATATTTTAATCCACAAAAGAAAAAGCATTCAGAAGATATTACCCACGAAATAACTTCGTTAAAAGAATTACAGAAAATACTGTAAATAGTTTAGAACGGAACTTCATTGTCGAAATTGGTATTACTACCCAAATTAAAAGAGTCGTCTTTTTTATCTTGTTTAGGTTTATCCTCTTCATTCATTTTGGAACCAAATGTTATTGCACCGCCATTCATATCATTTTCAACCGGGAAATCTCCAATCAATTCATCTTCAAGGTCTTCAAACTTAGCTAATTCATCTCTAAATTTAAGCTTAATATCTGCTAAAGCTCCATTACGGTGTTTTGCTAAAATAATTTCAGCAATACCAAGTAAAGAGTTTCCGTCTTCATCTTCGATAAAGCCATATTTTTCAGGCCTATGAATAAACATTACCATATCAGCATCTTGCTCAATAGCTCCTGATTCACGTAAATCAGACAATTGTGGACGCTTAGAACCAGAACGCATCTCAACCGATCGATTGAGCTGCGATAGAGCAATAATGGGCACATTTAATTCTTTAGCAATTCCTTTTAACGACCGGGAAATCATACTTACTTCCTGTTCGCGGTTACCGCGGGTTTCAGTAGGGCCGGCCATAAGCTGCAAGTAATCTATAATTATAACATCTATTTGCTGTTGGCTCATTAATCGTCGGCATTTTGCTCTTAACTCAAAAACCGATATTGCAGGAGTATCATCAATATAGATTGGTGCATCAACCAATTTTTTAATTTTATATTCGAGCTGCTCCCATTCATAAGGTTCAAGTCTTCCGTTTTTAATTTTATTAGATGATAATTCGGTTTCACTTACAATTAATCGATTAACTAACTGTATTGATGACATCTCCAAGGAAAATATAGCTACACCTTTTTGATGTTCAACAGCCATATTTCGGGCCATCGATAATACAAAAGCAGTTTTACCCATTGATGGGCGTGCGGCAATAATTACTAAATCAGACCTTTGCCACCCTGAAGTTACACGGTCTAATTTAGTATAACCCGACGGAACGCCACTTAATCCATCTTCTCGTTTTGCAGCTTCTTCAATTTGACTAATGGCTTCCTGAATAACCACTCCAATTTTGGATGTTTCTTTTTTGATATTTCCTTCGGCCACCTTAAAAAGTTCCGACTCAGAAAAATCAATTAAGTCATTCACATCAATCGAGTCATCATAAGCTTTATTCTGGATTTGTGAAGAAACACGAATCAATTCACGTTGAATATATTTTTGGGCAATAATACGGGCATGATATTCAATATGTGCAGCTGATGCAACTTTACTGGTTAGTTGAGTAAGGAAAAAAGGGCCTCCCACTTCATCAAGTTCATCTCTTTTTCGCAATTCTTCGGTTACGGTTAAAATATCAATTGGCTGTAATTCTTGCGACAAATCTAAAACCGCTTTAAAAATTTTCTTATGGGCATCTTTGTAAAAACAATCCGGACTGATAATATCCATCACGGCAATAATAGCATCTTTTTCAAGCATAATTGCCCCCAGCACAGCCTCTTCAAGATCTAATGCCTGTGGTGGTAATTTACCATAATCAATACTTTGCTCGATTTGTTTCGATTGCGAAAAATTTTTCATGTTTCCGGCCATTTTTATTTTATTTTTTTCCGGAATCAAAGGTAAGCATACCCCATTCATTTTTCATAGTAACATCCCTTTTTATTTTCGTCTTTTTTTTAACGTTAGTTATTAACAATTGTTAATTAAATTTTTGTTATGATGATTATCAGTAATAAGCTAAATTTGTATGATAAAAACTTTAAATTTTTTATCTGATGATCAATTTTCCGAATGCAAAAATCAATATCGGTTTAAAAATTACAGAAAAACGCAAAGATGGATTTCATACCATCGAAAGTATTTTTTACCCCATCAAATTATCTGATATTTTAGAAATAAATTTTTTAAAAAACGGACTTTTATTTAATACTACAGGGATTCCTATTGATAAAAGAAATCAAGATACTAATATTTGTATTAAAGCTTATCATTTGTTAAAGAACCATTGCACTCTACCCTCTGTACATATGCATTTGCATAAAAATATTCCTATTGGCGCCGGTTTAGGGGGTGGCTCATCTGATGCTGCTTTTACGCTAAAAATGTTAAACTCAATGATGAAATTGAATCTTTCGCATGAAGTACTATCTAAAATTGCCGAAGAAACGGGTAGTGATTGCCCTTTTTTTATACTAAATAAACCATCATTTGCTACCGGAAAAGGAAATATCTTATATCCGGTCAATCTTAATTTAAAAGGATATTTCCTTGTTTTAATCTATCCTTTCATAAATATTAACACAGCCTCTGTTTACAAAAAAATAAAACCACAAAAGAGTTCTGAAAAATTAACAGATGTAATTAACCAACCTGTTGAAACCTGGAAGGAGAATATAAAAAACGACTTTGAAAAGGTAATTTTCAATAATTATCCCGAAATAAAAAAAATTAAAGATCAATTATACAATTCAGGAGCTGTATATGCCTCTATGTCAGGTAGTGGATCGGCAGTATATGGTTTTTTTAAAGAAGAAGTGGAAATAAAAACCAAATTTAGCCAATATTTTATATGGACTGAGTGGTTATAAAAAATCCGGAGCAAATAACTCCGGATTTAAAGATATAGTTTTATCTTAATTCCATGATTAACTTCCCTTTAGGAATTCTTTCTGATTCTTTTATATGAATCTTTTTAACAACTCCATCGGATGAAAATAAAATCTTATTCTTCATTTTCATGGCTTCCAGTATCATCATCAAGTCACCTTCTTTTACCTTTTGTCCTTCTTCAACATGAATCTTAATTATTGTTCCTGGAATTTCAGAATAAATCTTTCTATAATCTGGATTTTCCCATTTTTTCCTGTTTTTAAATTTTTCTGTTAACAGGGTGCGGTATTTATCTCCATCTACAACAAAAGTATTAAATCTCATCTTTGGCATTTCTTCTTTTTTGTTTTGTGAAGCTGTTTCTTTTTTATCAGATTTTGATTTTGCTACCATAACACACAAATTTTAAAATGGAGGAATTCCATGTTTTTTAATCGGTTTTCTGTCAACTTTATTTTTCGAAACTTCAATGGCATGGAGCAATAATTTTCTGGTTTCTTTAGGTTCAATAACCGAATCTACATAACCTTTTGCAGCTGCCACATATGGATTAGCAAACTTTTGCTTATACTCTTTAACTTTTTGTTTTCGCATTTTTTCAGGATCCTTAGCTGACATAATTTCTTTTCTAAAGATAATATTAGCAGCACCTTCGGGGCCCATAACGGCAATTTCAGCTCCTGGCCATGCAAAAACAAAATCAGCATTTAAGTGACGTGAATTCATTGCAATATATCCACCACCATAAGCTTTACGAAGGATTACTGTAATTTTGGGTACCGTAGCCTCAGAATATGCATAAAGAACCTTAGCTCCATGGCGAATAACACCAGCGTGCTCTTGATCAACACCTGGCAAGTATCCGGGAAGGTCAACCAACGTTACGATAGGAATATTAAATGCATCGCAATATCTTATAAATCGCGCTGCTTTATCGGAAGAATCAACATCCAATACTCCGGCAAGCACAAGTGGCTGATTACAAACAAATCCAACGGTTTCTCCGTTCATACGCCCAAAACCTATAACAATATTTTTAGCCCACAATTCCTGAATTTCAAAAAATTCAGAACCATCGGTAATTCCGCGGATAACATCACGAACATCGTAAGGTTCTTTTGGGTTACCAGGAACAATTTCATCAATTTTAAATTCTTCCTTTGGATCTTTCGGTTCAAACGGACGAGCTTTTTGCCCGTTATTCCATGGAATGTAAGTAATTAATTCTTTAATTTTATCAAAACATTCTATTTCGCTTTCGGAATAAAAATGGGCATTACCAGTAATTTCACTGTGCACTCGTGCGCCTCCCAAATCTTCCATAGATATTTCTTCGCCCAATACGGTTTTAATTACCTCGGGACCGGTGATAAACATTTTTGATATCTTATCAACCACAAAAACAAAATCAGTTAATGCAGGAGAATAAACAGCTCCACCGGCACATGGCCCAAGAATTACAGATATTTGTGGAATAACTCCTGATGCGGTTGTGTTACGATAAAAAATTTCGCCATATCCAGCCAAAGAATTTACTCCTTCCTGTATACGTGCACCTCCAGAGTCGTTAATTCCAATAATTGGAACTCTCATTTTCATGGCATGATCCATGATTTTTGTTATTTTTCTTGCGTGCATTAAACCAAGCGAACCACCAGCAACAGTAAAATCTTGCGCATAAATACATATTGGAGCACCAAAAATTGTTCCTGTACCAATAATAACACCATCACCATGGAGAATTTTTTTATCCATGTTAAAGTCACGAGCTTCATGCTCTACAAATAAATCATATTCGTGGAATGAGTTTTCATCCAACAATGTAATAATTCTTTCACGAGCAGTCATTTTTCCCATAGCCACTTGTTTTTCAATGGCTTTTTCGCCTCCACCCTGGAGTACTTTTTCTCGCTTTTTTTGAAGTTCAAGAATTTTTCTTTTCAAAGACATATCTTGTACATTTAGTTAATATTAGATTATTTAGCTTGCAAGCTAAATAAGTAGTTTTTTTTCAAAATTAAAGTACAACGTTACAAAATCCATTTTATTCAAAAAAATTTAATTTTAACAATAATTATATTAATAATTACAAAACCCTTTAAATCAAATGTATAATTTAGGTAATATATTATTTGGGTGCTAACCTGTACAAAAATAAGCTTATTATAGCATAAATAAGATTGGGAAGCCAAACAGCAAATAATGGATTCATTGTTCCATTAACCGCAAACATAGTTGAAAACCGCATAAACAGGATATAAGAAAAACTGAGTAATAATCCAAAACCAATATGCATACCTATTCCACCTCTAATCTTTCGGGATGATAAGCTAACGCCAATTAAAGTAAGGATAAAAGTAGAGAATGGATAGGCAAATCGTTGGTATTTATCAATCAATAAACTAATAATATCAGCACCCTGCATTTTTTGTTCGTTGATATAATCATTCAGCTCATGGATATTCATTGTTTCGGTAAAATTAGCAATACGCTTAAATTCTTCAGGTTTCATGTTTAAAGCTGTATCAATGGATGTCCCGGTAATAATTTCTTCTTCGAAACCATTTATTTCGCGGATATAATAATTTCGTATCGTCCATTTATTTTTTGTAGAATCCCATTTTACATAATCAGACATTAATTTTGATTGAAGATTCCCACTTTCATCAAAATGTTCCATGGAAAATTTATAACCTATATCATTTGTAGTATTATAACTCTTCATATAAATAAATACACCTGGTTCAATTTGTCGGTGGATATTTTTATCGGTATTACGAACGGGATTTTTAATATATTTATATGTAAAATCAAGTCGTACAACATTGGCAGGAGGTATAATATATGCTAACAATGCAAAATTAAAAAGCGCAATAACCAAAGCAGAAATAAAATAAGGATAAAGCATCCGACGAAAACTTACTCCACTACTTAATATGGCTATAATCTCAGTATTATAAGCCATTTTAGAAGTAAAGAAAATTACAGCAATAAAGGTAAACAGGGAACTAAAAAGATTGGCGAAGTAGGGAATAAAGTTCATGTAATAATCAAAAACAATCGCTCTAAGCGGAGCCTCTTTTTCAATAAAATCTTCGATCTTCTCTGAAATATCAAAAACTACGGCAATACTTATAATCAATAAGATTGCAAAAAAGTAAGTCCCCAGGAACTTCTTAATAATATAAATGTCAATTTTTTTAAATCCCAAAAATCTCATAACCTTACTGCAAGTTTTTGTACCATCTCACTTTTCCATACAGCAAACGAACCATCAACAATTCTATTTCTAGCTTCGGTAACCAACCACAAATAAAAGCTTAAATTATGTAAACTAGCAATTTGTGCACCTAAAATTTCTTTGGAAACAATTAAATGCCGCAAATAAGCCTTCGAGAACTTTTCATCAACAAAAGACGCTCCATTTTTTTCAATCGGTGTAAAATCATTTTTCCATTTTACATTTTTAATATTTATAATTCCATCCCGGGTAAATAACATTCCATTTCGTCCATTACGAGTTGGCATAACACAATCGAACATATCAACACCTCGTGCAATACCTTCTAAAATGTTAACAGGAGTACCAACACCCATTAAGTATCGTGGTTTATTTTTCGGTAATATTTCATTTACCACCTCAATCATGTCATACATTTCCTCAACTGGTTCGCCCACAGATAATCCTCCTATGGCATAGCCATCTCGATCAAAGGAAGCAATTGTATTGGCCGACTCAATACGTAAATCTTTATACACACTACCTTGTACTATTGGGAAATAAGTTTGTTTGTACCCATACAGAGGTTCGGTTTCATCAAACCGTTTTATTCCTCGCGCTAACCAACGATGGGTTAACTGCATCGATTTTTTGGCATAGCTATAGTCGCACGGAAAAGGAGTACATTCGTCAAATGCCATAACAATATCTGCCCCAATTACTCGCTGTATATCAACTACATTTTCGGGTGTAAAAATGTGTTTTGAACCATCAATATGTGAACTAAAATGAGCTCCATCCTCTTTTAGTTTTCGATTTTCTGCCAAAGAAAAAACCTGATATCCTCCACTATCGGTTAAAATGGGTTTATCCCAGCTAATAAATTTATGTAACCCACCGGCTAACTCAAGCGTTTCAATTCCTGGCCGTAAGAAAAGATGATAGGTATTTCCTAAGATAATTTGAGCCTTCACATCAGTTATTAAATCACGTTGATTTACACCCTTAACACTTCCTACAGTCCCAACGGGCATAAAAATAGGTGTTTTTATTGGCCCGTGTCCAGTTTCAATAATGCCAGCCCTTGCTTCACTATTTCCATCAAATGCATTAACTTCAAATTTCATATCTTCAATTTTCGGCTCAAAGATAACCAATTGTGAATAAATTATTCATTTCTTAAGATTACAAATCTTGTTTAACAAGAAAAACTTTAATAAAATTGCTATTTAACTTTTGTAAATTTAATCTTAAAATTGTGGCTGAATTACATTTCTTACTGGAACACCCTATTTATTTTGTCTTATTGATATTTGGAATAACTTTTGTAATACAAATTTATTTTTACCTTTATTATTTTTTGCGTATTGTTTTTTACAAAAACCATAAGCACGTAGCTTCACAAAAAGATCCTGTATCGGTTATTATTTGTGCACGAAATGAAGAAAAAAATCTTGAAGAAAATTTACCTGCAGTACTAAATCAGGATTACCCCGATTTTGAAGTTATTGTTGTTAATGATTGTTCCGAAGACGAATCAGAATTTGTTCTTGAACGATTTCAGAAAACATATAAACACCTGAAAGTAACCACAATAAAAAAAGACGACAAATTTATACACAATAAGAAGCTTGCCTTAACCGTAGGCATAAAAGCAGCCCAAAATGAAACGTTACTTTTAACCGATGCAGACTGCAAGCCCGAAAGCAATAAATGGATTGAAAGAATGCAATCTAAATTTACCGGGCAAAAATCATTAGTATTGGGCTACGGTGGTTATAAAACAAAAAAAAGTATTTTAAATAATCTGATTCGATTCGATACTTTATTCATAGCTATTCAATATTTTACTTATGCAATAGCTGGAAAACCCTATATGGGTGTTGGACGCAACCTCGCCTACAAAAAGAGTTTATTTTTTAAAAACAAAGGCTTTGCAAAGTACCACCACCTTGAATCGGGGGATGATGACCTTTTTGTAAATCAGGTAGCTAATAAAAAGAATACAGCCGTAGAAATATCATCCGAAGCAAAAACAGTATCCGAGCCCGAAACTCGATTTTCCGATTGGTTTAAACAAAAAAAACGACACACTACAACCGGTAAGCTGTACAGGTTTGGAGCCAAATGGAGATTATTTTTAGAACAAAGTAGCCGTATTTTATATTACATTTTATTTATTTTATCATTAACTTTATTTACTGAATTTTATCTTTATATACTTATACTATTTATTTTTAGAAGCATTTTACAATTAACTATTTTTAAAGTGACCATGAAAAAGCTAAATGAAAAAAATTTATTATTACCTTCGCTTTTTTATGATATAGTTTTACCTTGGTTCGGTATAGCTTTTGTAATTTCTAATTTTTTTACAACAAAGAACAATAAATGGAGATAAATCCGAATCTATCCGAAAAAGCAAAACATGATTACAAGCTGGTAAGGCTTGCTGTAAATGGTGAGGAAAAAGCTTATGCCGAATTATTAGGCAGATATAAAGATGCTATTTATTACATGCTTTTAAAAATGGTAAATAACAAAAATGATGCTGAAGATCTTACCATTGAAGCTTTTGGCAAAGCATTTAAAAACTTAGCACAATATACTCCTAACTATGCTTTTTCAACATGGCTATTTAAAATAGCAACCAATAACTGCATTGATTTTATTCGAAAGAAAAAAGCCAACTTAATTTCCCTTGACCACTCATCCGACGAGCATGATAATATAACTGCCCCATTGCAATCAGAATCCCCTGACCCCGAGGAAGATATGATAAAAAGCCAACGAATGGCATTAACGCGTAATGTGGTAAGCAAACTAAAACCTCGCTATAGAACACTTGTTGAGTTACGATACTTTAAAGAGTATTCATACGATGAAATTGCGAGTGAACTAGGACTACCTATTGGAACAGTTAAAGCCCAGTTATTTAGAGCGCGCGAATTACTTTATAATATTCTTAAAAGCAACAATCCTAACATTAAATAATATTTATTCGCATGGAAATTATTCAAAAGTATTTTCCTGCCTTAACCGAAAATCAATATAAACAGCTTGAATCACTGCAAAATCATTATATACATTGGAACAGTAAGATAAATGTGATTTCAAGAAAAGATATTAATTATCTGTACGAGAAACACATTTTACATTCATTGGCAATTGCTAAGATAATAGAATTTGTACCGAATACTCAAATATTAGATGTTGGCACAGGTGGAGGTTTTCCAGGTATTCCACTTGCAATATTTTTCCCAAATTGCCAGTTCCATCTGGTAGATTCAATTGCCAAAAAAATTAAAGTAGTACATGAAATTGCCAGTTCCATTGAATTAAAAAATTGCTATGCTGAACAAATTCGGGCAGAAAAACTAAAATCAAAATATGATTTTGTTGTTAGCCGCGCAGTAACTTCTTTACCTATATTTTACAATTGGGTAAGAAAAAAAATTAGTAAAAACTTAAAAAACGAAATCCCTAATGGAATTATTTATTTAAAAGGGGGCGATTTAACCAATGAAATTAAAAATTTTAAATCGGAAATAAAAGTCTTTAATATTAATCAATATTTTGATGAACCGTTTTTTGAAACAAAAAAAATCGTATACCTTCCAATTAAATTTTAAATTTCTTTTTGCAGGAAAGAAAAAAACATTACTTTTGCAATTCCAAAAGAAAAAATTAAAACCATTATTAAAATATTTTGAGATGAAAAGAACATTTCAACCATCGAACAGGAAGAGAAAAAATAAGCATGGATTCAGAACCCGAATGGCTTCTGCTAATGGACGAAAAGTATTAGCTTCAAGACGAACCAAAGGAAGAAAGAAACTTACCGTTTCTGACGAGTATAATTCAAAAAAATAACACTATCTCTTATATAAAATTAAAAAGTAAAGGCAATCATTAATTTTGTCTTTACTTTTTTTATTGCATATACTTTAACACCCAAACAATCCAAAATCACCTCAATCTATAAA
>JAXHVS010000101.1:0-2518 GCA_034189025.1 Bacteroidota bacterium | reverse complement strand
GATTATGTTACCCAACTTACCTATCTGTTGTTTTTAAAAATGGCCGATGAATATTCCAAACCACCTTATAAACGTGATATTAAAATACCAAAGGAATTTAACTGGGAATCGTTAAGAACCAAAACAGGTGCAGAGCTGGAAACACACTACATTAAAATACTAAACGAGCTGGGTAAACAAAAAGGCATGCTGGGACAGATTTTCTTTAAATCGCGAAACGAAATTTCTGACCCTTCCAAACTGCATAAGCTGGTGCAAATGATTGACCAGGAAACATGGGTAATGCTGGGCTCGGATGTGAAAGGCGACATTTACGAAGGCCTTTTGCAGAAAAATGCAGAAGATACCAAAAGCGGTGCCGGACAGTATTTTACCCCTCGCCCGTTAATCCGGGCAATGGTTGAGTGTGTGCGTCCGCAGCCAATGAAAACAATGGCCGACCCGGCCTGTGGTACCGGTGGGTTCTTTTTGGCTTATTACGATTTTATCAATCAGTTTTATAAAAAATCGTTAGACAAAGAGCAGCAGGAGTTTTTACGCAAAAATACATTTAAAGGATGGGATATTGTACCCAACACAGTGCGTTTGGGATTAATGAACCTGGTTTTACATAATATTGGTGATTTGGATGATACCAATCCGCCCATTGTTCGAAACGACAGCCTTATTTCCGATACCGGCGAAAGGTTCGATTATGTGTTGACCAATCCGCCTTTTGGCAAAAAAAGCAGCTATACCATTACCAACGATGATGGTACACAATCAAAAGATACTTTAACCTATAACCGTCAGGATTTTTGGGCCACAACATCCAATAAACAGTTAAATTTTATTCAGCATATCCGAACCATATTAAAAATTGATGGCAAAGCCGCCGTTGTGGTTCCCGATAATGTGTTGTTCGAAGGCGGAGCAGGAGAGACCGTACGAAAAAAACTATTGGAAACTACCGATTTACACACTATTTTGCGTTTGCCCACCGGATTGTTTTATGCGCAGGGTGTAAAAGCAAATGTGATATTCTTCGATAATAAGCCGGCAAGCAAAAACCCGTGGACCAAAGAAGTGTGGATATATGACTTGCGTACAAACAAACATTTTACCTTAAAAACAAACCAGTTAAGTTACGAAGACCTAAAAGACTTTATTCAGTGTTATAATCCGGATAATCGATTTGAACGCAAAGAAACCGAGCGATTCAAGAAGTTTTCATACGAAGAAATTCTTGCACGCGACAAAACCAGTTTAGATATATTCTGGCTTAAAGATGAAAGCTTAAGCGATTTGGAGAATTTACCGGAACCTGATTTACTGGCCGAAGAAATTATCCAAAATATTGAAGCCGGGCTAAACAGTTTTAAAGAGGTAATGAATGGGTTGAATGGGAAGGAATAAAAAAGCAGTTGATTATTCATATAATTTTTATTAGTTCATCATATTATGGAGTTCAAGGAGCGTGAACGTTGGTATAAAATTGAATGATTATGTTTAGAATTGTGCTACGCATTAAATAATAGTGGCTGGAATATAATTGATGTGTAAATCGTAAATCGCTATTCAGAGCAGAATTAGTAACAACTATTGAATTTGTAAGACAATTAGAAAAAATTTAAATTAATATAATTAAAATAATGTAACGTTTTTACCGGTAATAACGTTACATTTTATATCTTTGCGATAAATGTATTAATGCATGAAAGTAGCTGAAATTGTTAAAAATAAAATTGACAGGTTTCCTGATGGATATGTTTTTACCTACGATGATTTTGATATTAATGTAGAAAGCGAAAGTGTACTAAAAATAGCGTTGTACCGACTGGTTAAATCGGGTAAAATTAATCGGTTAGCAAAAGGTAAATTTTATAAACCAAAACAAGGCATTGTTGGCACCCTGAAACCTGATGTATATGAAATTGTAAAAGACCTGTTGAAAGATGGCAATAAAATTACAGGATATTTAACCGGATATTCGGTATTTAATCGGTTTAACCTAACAACGCAGGTTCCCAATACAATCCAGATTGGTGTTAACTTTGATAAAAAGGGAATAAAAAGAGGAATATATACCATTAAGTTTGTGCGTCAAAGAAATAAGATTACTCAAAAGAATATTCCCTTGCTACAGTTACTGGATTGTGTGCGTTTTGTGAAAATAATACCGGATGCCACAATAAATAATTCTATACAGCGAATAAAAATTTTAATTCAGCAGCTTTCCGATTCAGAAAAAAGCTATTTAACGGATCTGGCTGCCAATTATCCTCCTTCAACCAAAGCTTTAACCGGAGCAATGCTTGAATTGCTTGGAGATATTAAACTTTCTGGCAAACTATTTAAAACCTTAAAATCAACCACGTGGTATTCCATTTATGTTGGAACAGATGTATTACCCAATAAGAAAAAATGGAGAATACGATGATATTGCATAAAAACAAAAAATTATTTGAAAAAGCGATTAAAGAAACCGCTGAAAATTTAGAAATAAAGGACTATTTTATTGAAAAGGACTATTGGATAA
>JAXHVS010000100.1:0-3013 GCA_034189025.1 Bacteroidota bacterium | reverse complement strand
CCAAAAAAATGTGTAGTTTTATTCATTGTAGTTATGTTTTTTTGTCATTACAAAACTACAAAAAGAGCTGGGAGTATTTTACAATCTCCCTGCTCTTAATTTTTTATCGGACAGTAATGAAATAAAATTAGTTTTTTTATTGGGATGATGATTATACTTATCTAACCAATTAATAACAGGTTCATAAAATAAAGTGGCATTTTCGGGCAACGAATTACCTGAAAAATTCATTTCCCCTGTATCAGGGTCAAGATTTATTAATGGGGTATCATCTGTGGGTTTAATAATTAAAGGCTCCATAATAAGATGGTTTAATTACTTAAAATTTTAATCTCAGTACGTCTGTTATTTGCCCTTCCTTCATCTGTTTCATTCGTATCAACCGGTTGTTCTTCTCCATATCCTTTATACGTAAGCCTTTCAATGGATATACCCTGATTAATTAAATATTTAACCACCGATTGAGCTCTTTTTTCAGAAAGCGTTAAATTATACTCATTGGTTCCTACACTATCTGTATGGCCTGATATCTCAATTTTAAGATCGGGATTATCTTCTAAAAATTTTGTTAGCTTATCAAGTTCTGCTACCGATTTATCCATTAACTCATAAGAATCTGTTGCATAAAAAATATTACGCAAAATAATTTTCTCTCCCGGTTTAATTGCGTTTAATGCAACATCTTTTATAAAAGGATCGGTAATTTCAAAAACACCTTTCAACGAAAAATTATCTGAATAAAACAGGTATCCTTCTTTGGATACATTTAATGCATAATCGTTATCGGTTGGGATACAGACCAAAAACTCACCGGAAATTTTATCCGATTTTGCCTCCATAGCAATTTCGTTTTTTTCTAGATTAATTAATTCAAAACGGGCTTCCAGCTTTTTCTCAGTATCTGCATCAAATACAATTCCTTTAATATAAGATACCGGATTTGGACGAATTTCTTCATATAAGTCAAAGGCAAAAATATCTCTACCTCTGTTACTCAATCGGTCGGAAGCAAAAAAAGCTCTGTTGCCTGAAGCATTTACAATTAAACCCACCTCGTGATAAATCGTATTGATAGGATAACCCAGGTTTTTAGCTTCGGACCAACTCCCATCATCTTTTTTTGAAACTTTAAACAGGTCAAATCCTCCCATCCCAATTAAACCATCCGAGGAGAAATATAATGTTTGGTTATCAGGATGAATAAATGGTGATTGTTCTTCGCCCGGAGTATTAATATTTTTGCCCAAATTTTGAGGTTGTGTCCATCTACCATCTGGTAAAAGATCACTTTTCCAGATATCTTTCTGTCCAATTCCTCCAGGACGGTTACTAACAAAATATAATGTTTTTCCATCGGGAGATATGGAAGGTTGGGCTTCCCAATGAACTGTATTTACCGGGCTACCAATGTTAACGGGAACCGACCACTCTTCACCGGTTTTTTCAGACATATATATATCACATCTTCCTTTTCCGTCGGCACGGTTACAAGCTGTAAAAAACATTGTCCGTCCATCAGCTGTTATGGTTTGTGCACCTTCATTTCCAGCAGTATTAATCCTTTTTCCTGCATTAATAGCTTTAGCCCAATTTCCATCAAATTTATAGCTAATATAAAAATCCTCTTGAACATTACGCATTTCAGGAGGTAAAGCATTTTGGTTAGCCGACGGTTCTTCTTCAATATTCTGATCATTTAAAGAATAATCAACTAAATCTTTGGGGATTAAACGGGTAAAAATTAATGTTTGCTCATCGGCCGTTAGTGTAGGCCAATATTCATCGTATTCAGTATTAATATTATCTCCCAAATCAATAGGATTAAAAGGTACAGGGTTATTAATTGCTTCGATGGCAAATCTGCACGATTCTAAAGCCCGTTCAGCCTGTGAACGCGAAATCGGTTTTATCTCTTTATAAGTAAGATATTTTTCTAAATGCTTTTCAGCCATTTCAAAATTTTGTTTTATCATTTCAAGCTGGGCCAACGAGAAATAAATACCAGGAAAAAAATCAGGGTCAATAGCTATAGCATTTTTATAGGATTCTATAGCTTTATTAACATTCCCATTATCCATATATATTTCAGCAAGCACAATATGCGCTTCAATAAACTTCTTATCCTTTTTTATTGCTTTTTGCATTAAATCAGCAGCATTAAAATAGTCCATTTGTCCAAAAGCACTAAGCGCTTCTTCGTAATATTGTATGGCTTTTTTGTTATTGGTAGAATAACCATATTGTGCCGAAACTATATAAGGGGTTACTATGATCAATAAAAGCAGAATTAACTTATTCATACTATAATTTTTAATTGATTAAAAAATGAAATTACAAATTTTTTATGAGATAAAACAGATAATTATGGAATATGCATAAATTTATGAGCCTGTAAAGAAACATTCCATTTTGGATAGGTTTTCACATAATCTACAATTGCCGGTATATTTTGCTCATATCTACTCCACTCAGATTGTAAAAATAGTTTACAGTCATTTTTTACCTTAACAGCACATTCTTCAGCCCATTTATAATCTTCGTTTTCGTAAATAATAACCTTTAGCTCATTGGCTATTTTATAATATTCATCTAAAGGCGGACTTTGCCTTTTAGGCGATAAACAAATCCAATTCCAGGTACCGGTCAATGGCTTGGCCCCTGCTGTTTCAATAAAAGTATTAATCCCGTGTTCTTTCAATCGGGAAGTTAATGGTTCGAGATTATATAAGCTGGGTTCACCACCTGTAACTACAACAGCATTAGCCGGTGTTTTTAAAGCATTTGCCACAATAGTATCGATATGAACCAAAGGATGTAGTTGCGGGTTCCATGTCATTTTCGAATCGCACCATCGGCATCCGATATCACAGCCACCAATACGGATAAAATAAGCGGCTTTACCGGTATGGAAACCCTCCCCCTGCAAACTATAAAATTCTTCCACCAAGGGTAATTCAAGCCCCTTATCTGCTATTTTTTGATCAAAGTTATCCATCAGATATAAAAATTTAAG
>JAXHVS010000010.1:0-12497 GCA_034189025.1 Bacteroidota bacterium | reverse complement strand
AGTAATTTAATTTCTTTAGTTTTTCTAAATTCTCTTCAAACTTAGGGGAATGATAATTGTAATCAAAATCGGGATTTTTAATGATTGTTCCTTCTATGTAATTAAAATATCCTTTAATAAATTGTTTGGGTAGAGTATAAATTTCATCAGAATTTTCGTCCATAGAGGGAGCTTTTTCGGTTAAAACTTGTTCCACGGAAATATTGGTTGCTTTTATTTTGGATAAAGCCTCAGAATAATGGTTATAAATTTCTTTCGATATACAAATTACAATTATATAATGGCCGTATTGTTTATGTTCATGATGGCGATGGATTAAAAACAGCTCATCATTATGGATGTGTTCGGCAGTTTTGTAAAAGGAATTTACAAAATTGAAACCTTCGTTTATAATTTTTTCTGCAGTATTCTTTTTTGCTGTATAATGAAGAAAAAGTTTAATATTTTCGTAATCCTCAAATAAAAAATGACTGAATTGCCGATCAAGCATTTTATCTTTGGTTATAACTTTTTTATATTGAGGTTTTCGAAGGTGCTCTAATATTTGAAGAATATCTTTTTTATCAATTTTCTCATCTGTTATGCCTTTTTTTTGGAGATATGATTTAATCAGAAAATTTTTTTTCGAAAGCTGAAGATGCAAATAAGTGATATAAATAAATAAAGCAACGATGATTAGGAATTCGATAGAAAAACTAATTCTAAATTGGCTTAATAAAATAAGATGAATCATCTTGTATTAAATAAATTTTAATAAAGATATTGAAATATTCCTATAAATTAAAATACAAGATTAATTTATATTTTTTGAAAGGCATATTTTTCAATTTGGTTCTTTATACCTTAATTATCAGTTGTTAATGCTTGGTATTTTTATTTACTTTTTTTGTAAAATAAGATACTTTAGCTATCATATGAGCGGAAATGGGGGATAGAAAGATTAAAACATGGAATATTATTAATGTAATTAAAGCAATTTTCCAATGAAAAAATAGAATGTTCAAAGCTATAAGTAATAATACAAAAGCAAAAGATGATACTTTTGTTACCACATGCATTCGGCTGTAAAGACTTTTAAATCTTAGTATACCAACTGAGGCTATGAAAATTATCAAAGCACTTATTAAAACTAAAATACCAACAATTATATCAATCATTTTCGCTTTGTTTTTTATATAAATATCGGGCAATAATCATTGAACCAAAAACGAGTAATAACGAAACCGTTAAGACAACATTAAGTAACATCGCATTTCGCGTATAAAACACATCACAAATAATAATTCCAACAATAATAAAAGCAATTTGATCAAGAGCTACCACCCTGTCGGGTAGAGTTGGCCCCTTAAAAAGCCTGTATAATGGAAATATTAAACTAATTGTCATAATCCATAGTGCTACCAACGATGCATATTCCAAAAATATATTTCCAAATTCAGTCATTATCAGTATAATTTGTTCTTAATTAAAACTTCTAAGCAACATTATTTCAATTTTTTGTGTAGTGTCAAAGAAATTATTTTTGTCCTGACTATTTAATAAATGTACAAATATAGTTTTATGGTCCTCCGATATATCTATGCTTAAAGAACCAGGAGTCATACTAATCAAGTTAAATAATAAAATAATATGCCATGGTTTTTTACTTTGTGGATGATATTTAACAACCCCTTCATATTCGCCACGATATCCTTTAATTACCAGCCATCCAACTACCCAGCCAGAATTTATTACTTTATAACTGAAGTAAATAAATAAAATAAACAGGTTAAAAAGTCTGAATATAAATGCTAAGAATGAATTAATTATTTTCATGGCAATACAAAATTGATATACTTTTGGTTGTTAAGCAAATCGGTTGCTGCTTTTTCACAAAATCCTGCAATAGGTTCAGCCCATAAACCCATAAATATAATTGCCAGAGCTAAAAAAATTGAACCGGTTATCATGTACCCAAAAGGTAAATATTTAGCTTTTGGCAATACTTTTTCTGAGTATTCTTGTTTAGGTGTATTTTTCCAAAATACTTCAATCCAGATTTTAACCATCGAAAATAACGTAAATAGCCCAACAAATAATGCAACCATCGCTACAATAATTTGATTATTTTCAATCCCTGCTTTAATAATTAAATATTTCCCTGCAAAGCCACTCAAAGGAGGTAATCCAGCTAAGCTAAATGCAGAAATAAAGAATAGGACACCCCATAGAGTGTGGCGATTAAACATATCGCCTAAGTATTTTAAATTTAATGTACCTTTTTCCCTGTGTACCCATCCGGCTACAAGAAAAGTGTTTGTTTTAGAAATCATGTTATGGCCAAGAAAGAATATAGCTGCAGCAAGACCGGAGACGGTAAAAAACGCAAGTCCAATAATAACGTATCCTACCTGACTGATAATATGAAAGGATAATATTTTTCTAAAATCAAATTGTGAAGTGGCTGTAATTACGCCAATTACCATAGATAATATGCCCATCCACAAGATAATCGGATTCCAGAAATAATCGTAATAGTGTAAGAACAAAGTATAAATACGTATAAGTGAATATATTCCCACTTTGGTAAGCAGGCCTGCAAAAAGTGCTGAAACAGCAGGCGGAGGGGTGTGATAGGATGCCGGCAGCCAGAAAAAAAATGGGAATAATGCGCCTTTGATCGCAAAACCTACCAATAATAATATAAGAGAAGGTTCAAAAAGGCTTGGAAAATCACCTGTTATAGAAAACTTGTATGCCAGGTCGGCCATGTTTAAACTTCCCATTTTTCCATACAAAATCCCTATTCCGGCTAAAAAGAAGAAGGATGAAATGAGGTTTAAAATCAAATATTTTATAGCTCCTTCAAGCTGTGCCCTTTCACCACCGAAGCTTATAAGGATAAATGATCCCATGAGCATAACCTCAAACCAAACGTAAAGGTTAAAAATATCACCGGCGAGGAAACTACCATTAACTCCCATTAATATCCCGTAAGTAAAAATAAAATAGTTGTTTTTTAATCGAGCGGAATCAATGGATTGAATAGAATATATAGTGACTGCCAAAAATACAATGGCTGAAATAAGCAACATAAAAGCGCTAAAACGGTCGGCAACAAGTGTAATCCCATAAGGTGCAGGCCATGAGCCCATTTGGGTTTTTAACATTTCGGAATTATTAACTACAGATAAAATATAAATAGCAATTCCTAAATTTATGATGGCAAGCGCAACCGACAAAAAATTTTTAGCTCTGACATTTTTAATAAATAATGCCAGAATGATAAAGGTAAAAGGTGTTAATATGGCTAAAGGAAGTACGCTCATTTTTGATCGGTTTTACTAAGTTGGTCTAAATCGTGCGTTCCGGTTACTTCAAAGTATTTGTATTTTAAGGCAAGTATGTATGATGCAATACCCAAACTTATAACTATAGCTGTAAGTATCAAAGCTTGTGGGACAGGATCGCTAATGGTTGCCGGATCAATTTTTTCGGTTCCTTCAGCTATAAATGCTGAACCACTTAGCTTAATGCCTCCTGCTAAAAAAATGATGAGATTTGTAGCATTTGAAAGCACAAAAATACCCAATATAACTTTAACAATACTCCGCCTTAAAACCAGGTAAACACCACAGGCATATAATAATCCAATAAAGATTGCTAATATTAATTCCATTTTAAAACCTCCATGATACTTATTACGATTGTTAAAATAACACCAATAACAACTAAAAAAATTCCTGTATCAAAAATCAGGGGAGTCCCTAAATGTAATTCTCCACAAACAGGAATTTTTATTTGTATCCATAATCCAGTTAAAATTTCTTTGGAAGAAATTACAGGCAGAAATGCCGCAATAAAAACTAAGGATAATCCTGAAGCTATAAATAGTTGCGGTTGAAATTTAATGATATTTTGTAAATCTTTTGTTCCATGAATGATTGCATGAAAAATAAAACCAGTACTGGCAATAATGCCAGCAATAAATCCTCCTCCCGGGTTATTATGCCCACGTAGCAAAAGATAAATAGAATAAATAACCATCACTTTCATAAAAAGTGTTGCGATATTCTCCAGTATTATATTTCTTAAGCTGTTGCTATTCATTTACTTTCTTTTTAATGGTAAAACGAAATAAACTAAAAACGCCAATGGCTGCCAGAGTTAAAACTGTTATTTCTCCCAAGGTGTCAAGCGCTCTGAAATCAACCAGAATAACATTTACAATATTTCGCCCGTGAGCTTTTAATAAACTATTTTCGATAAAAAAGTTAGAAATTGGTTCATAATTATTTAAAGCTCTGCTATGTAAAACAACAATGGTTACTCCAGCTCCTACAGCCAGTGAAATAACAATATCTCTGATACGTGATTTTTTATTCGATAATTTAGCAAATTTAGGCAGGTAATAAATGACCATAACAAAAAGAACCATGATGACTGTTTCGGCTAAAAATTGAGTAATCGCTAAATCAATAGCTCCATACAAAAGATATAATAATCCAATACTGTAACCAACAACTCCCATGGCAAGAATTGCCGAAAGCCTCGACATGGAAAATACTGCAAAAAGAACAGCTAATGAAGAAACCATGAGCAAGATAACAATATTTAATCTTATGGTTGAGAATCCTCCCAAAGGGGCCAATTCTGCAAAATCCCAGTTAATCTGAAAAGCAGTTATTGCAAGGGTAACAACAAAAAAAGTCATCAAATAATATCGATGGTAACCATGCTGAATGCGTTGGGTATTTTTACCGGCAATTTTTAAGTATTGATTCATTACCTTCATGAAAATAGTTGGCAAATGGTATATATCAAACCACTTAATGGTTAGCCTGATAAATTTAGTTACTGGTTTGCGGAATACGAAGACGATAATTCCTAGTAGAATAGCAAAAATACTTAGAAGTAAAACTTCATTAAATCCATGCCACAATAAAAGGTGCACATCTACAATCTGATTTTTGGTAACAAAAAGCGCATTAGCAATAACCTGGTTAAGCCCAGCCGGGAATAATCCAAGCAACAATCCGGCCAATGCTAAAACACCTGGCCCAAGAATAAAATACCAGGGTAATTTTTTTTCACTGTAATGAATTGGAATTTCGGGTTTTTTAGATTTAGTATAAAAAACTTCAACAAAAACGGTTAGTGATATAGCAACCATCATAATATTTGCACCAACTCCCAGGGGCAGAATAATCCATGATAATCCGGGCAATTGAATTTTGGAAACATAAACAAGTTCTTTTCCCACAAAACCAAGCATTGGAGGTAATCCTGCCATAGAAATTAACGCAAGTACTGCAAAAATAGTTGTGGCTGGCAGTGGTTTCCATATTTTCGATAATACCGTAATATCACGAGTGCCTGTACTTTTATCAATAATTCCGGCTACCATAAACAATCCGCCTTTATACAAACCATGCACTATAAAAAATACCAGGGTAGCTTCTATAGAAAGTGGTGTGCCAATGCCAATAAGTAAAACCATAGTCCCTAAGGCACTTATGGTGGTGAATGCCAGAATTCTTTTCAAGTCTTTTTGCCCCATGGAGAACCAGGCTCCTAAAAACATGGTGATAACACCGGCCAATATTAACGAGTATTTCCATAATATGGTACCACTAAGAACCGGATGCATCCTTAATAAAAGATAAATACCGGCATTAACCATGGTGGCCGAATGCAGATAGGCACTTACAGGTGTTGGAGCCTGCATGGCTCCGGGTAGCCAAAAATGAAAAGGAAATTGTGCCGATTTGGTAAGTACGGCTGCTAATATTAAAATAAAAATTAACTGATATTGTGGGTGAGCAGTGAAATCAATACCACTGGCAATAATTTCACTAATTTGGTATGTTCCGGCTATCTGGCCTATAAGAATGGCGGCAAAAAGTAAACATAATCCGCCAAAACCGGTAATTAATAGCGACTGTAATGCTGCTTGCCGCGATTTTTCCAGGTGATGATCAAAACCAATGAGTAAAAATGAAGTTACACTGGTTAGTTCCCAAAAAATAAATAAAGCCATTAAGTTATCCGAAAAGACCAGGCCGGTCATGGCAGCCATAAAAAACATCAGGTAACTGAAAAAATGAGCTTGCCGTTTGTATTTTCTCATGTACCACGATGCATACAGAACAACTAAAAATCCAATTCCTGTAATTAATAAACCAAAAATAGCACTTAACCCATCCATGCGAAAAGCAAAGTCGATGCCGGGCAATAATGAAAAATCGGATGGGAAAAATTGGATTGTTTTTGTATCAATATCTCCAAGAGAGATAAGAATTAAAACAAAAATAGTTAAGGGTGCTAATGAAAGGACCCATCCCAAACGCTGCTTAAAAATCGGGTAAAGTACCGTTACCAATATTCCGGATAAAAATAAAAGTCCAATTAATAAAGGCAGATATTCGCTCATGCTAAGTGCTTTATTTTATAACGGGTTTTTTATATATACAAAAATAATTATTTTAACCAATTTAGGAACATTACTAAAATATGGATTGTTCAAAAAACAAAAATTTTAAGCATGATTATTGAATATTAAAAAAAGCTTCTGCTTCTTTCAAATTATCCGGTTTTCCAATATCAAACCAATAATCCTGGTTATGTGGGAATGCCATTATCGGATGATTATGTGATAAATCCAGGTATGTTTTAACAATCGAAAATTTTGATAACACTGGCCAATAATTAAAAATTTCCGGATTAATGATATGAATTCCACTAAAAGCAAATTTTTTTATTTTATTGGATGTATTATGATTTATTATTTCTCCGGTCTTTATATGTTCCCATCCACACAACCGATTTTGATGATTGAATAAAAAATACCTGCTCGATTTGCGTTCTCTCACAGCCAAAGTAACAAGAGCATTATTTTGTTGATGATATTCGAGTATTTTTACTAAATCTATATTACTTAAAATATCTACATTATGTACAATAAAAGGCTTATTATCATTAAAAAACCACGAAGCTTTTTTTAAACCTCCTCCGGTATCTAACAGTTCGTTTTCTTCGTTAGATATTTCAATGCGAATTCCGAAATGGTCCTTTTCTTCTAAAAAATCAATGATTTGCTTTGCAAAATGGTGAACATTTATAATGATTTCATCTACTCCTGATTGAATTAATTTTTGAATTACTCTTTCGAGCATGGGAATCCCATTGATTTTGACCAGGGCTTTAGGCATTGAATCCGTGAACGGTTGTAACCGGGTACCTTTACCGGCAGCAAATATCATAGCTTTCATTGCGATTCTTTTTGGATTAATTCCTGCTCAATATGGTGTACTTGTATATGAATATTAAATTTGTTTTGTAAAAAATCAGCTAATTTTTCTGCACAATATACGGAGCGGTGTTGTCCTCCGGTACATCCGAAACTTACCATTAGATGAGTAAAATTTCTTTCCATGTACTTTTTAACCGACATTTCAACCAAAGAAAAAACATGCTCAAGAAATTGATGCATTTCGGGTTTTTGTTTAAAAAAGTCGATTACCTGTTGGTCTTTCCCTGTTAATGATTTATATTCTTCGTATCTTCCCGGATTATGAACAGCCCGGCAATCGAAAACAAAACCGCCACCGTTTCCGGATTTATCTTCGGGGATAGCTCGTTTATAGGAAAAACTGTTAATGGTTACCGTAAGTTTATCTTTCATTGGTTTTTATTTCTTTGTTTATAATTTGATAAATTATTTCTTTTAAAGTAGTGAGCTTAAATAAGCATTCATCTTTTCTACTTAAAAAGTTTAAATTATCGATAGCTGAGGGAATACTTTCGATAAAATGCTGTTTTTTTTCTATAATCCCACGCAAACCATAGGCGCCTAAAGTTTGTAAAACTCGGATTAGCGCATAAGTATAAAATTTTTCCAAAAATTTATCAGGATTAAGGGGGATAAATAAACGGGCTACGTTTAAATAATAACGAACAAGTTGGTTTCTTTCTTCGTTTGGGATATTAGCTTTCGCCTGGAAAAGGAGTGAGGCAAGGTCATATTGTAAAGCACCTTTCCTTCCTCCCTGATAATCGATAAAATAAGGTTCGTTATCGACCAGTATAATATTCCTTGCCTGGAAGTCGCGATACATAAAATAAGCATCAATATCAGAAAGTAAAAAATCACTTAAAAAATTGAAATCATTTTGTAGCTTAGTCGGGTTGTATTGAATATTTAATGCATCAACAAAATATTGCTTAAAATAATTTAAGTCAAACAGGATTGATTCTTTATGAAATGCCTGGTAGGGATAGCAAAAGCTATAATCGAATGTACGGCCGGCAACAATTTGAATTTTTACTAATTCCTGAATTACTTTTTTGTAGATGTCATGAGCCTTTGGTGGAAATGAGTTACCTTTTCTTATTCCATTCAACCAATTTAATAATTGATGACCGCCTAAATCTTGTAATAAATAAATATTTTGATTTATATCTTTAGCATAAATCTCCGGAACATTGATGCGATGTTGTAAAAAATGTTCAGTAAAATGGATAAAAGCGATATTCTCTTTTAAGTTATCATGATATACTCCAATGGCGGAGAATTTTTGATTATTTAATCTGAAATACCTTCGGTTTGAACCTGAATGAGGTAAAGCATTGATTTTTTCCGGCTCAGCGCCAAAATAATTTTTGAAAAGCTTTTCAATTTGTTTTTTTATATGATGATAATCAGCATCCATACGATTAAGCAAAGAAATAAGCTAAAATAACAATTACAATTAATGCAGGAAGCATATTCAGGATTTTTATTTGTTTAATTTCCAAAATATTTAGTCCTAATCCTATAAGCATTAACCCGCCTACAGCAGTCAGCTCATCAATAATATGGCTGGCAAAATAATCTCCGAAATAAGCAGCCAGCAAGGTTAAACCTCCCTGGTAAATAAGTAGGGGGATTACAGAAAAAGCAACACCAAAACCCATAGCTGCTGCTAATGCAATAGAAGAAACTCCATCGAGCACCGATTTTGCCAATAGTAAATTGGGCTCGCCTCCCAAACCTTCTTCAATAGCGCCTAATATGGTTACCGATCCCATACAAAATAATAAAAAGGCAGTTACCAGCCCTTCGGTAAATTTCGAATTATTCGATTTAATTTTTGATTTTACCTTATCTCCAAAGCGATTGATGTATTTATCGATATTTATCCATTCCCCAATAATTCCTCCGGTAACAATGCTTATAATCATCAGAAATAAGTTATTGGTTTTCATGCCCATATAAAAACCAATAAACAGAGTAAATAATCCAATTCCCTGAAAAACAATTTTTACCATTCGTTCAGGCAATTTTGTATGAAGCCCTATGCCTATTAAACTTCCAATAATTATTGCCGCTGCATTGATTAATGTTCCTGTCATAATAATAAAAATTAGAGGATAAAGATAATAAGATGATAAAAACTATACTTTATAAATTGATAAAATAATTTTTGTTGTTTCCGATTTAATTGATAATTTTAACCTGATATATTCATAAAATTTATGAAATTTTTCATGACTGAAAGAAGTAATTTATCAGGTTGTAAAAGTGTTTAGATATTAACCTTTTTATTTTGGCATTATGAGAATTGAATTATTTGGCTCAGACTATTTAAATATTGTAGAACTGAATACTACAGGTGATAACGAAAACTATATTAAAGGCGATTCGGAATCAAAATATGTTGAAAGTGAAGTTTTTAATATTTTTACTACCTGTTTTGAAAATGCCAATAAGTTGTACGAATTTTTTGGTGCTACAAAGTACAATGCCCGAAAAATAGTACCTCTTCGGAATGAACTTATGGCGAAGCTCGAAGCTCTTAAAAAAATTGATAGCTCAAATGCTTTAAAAAAACATATCAATCAGATTTTTCTCGGACAGGACTTTATAGATGAATTAACCAAAGAAGATCCTAAGTGGGAAGAAAAATGGGATTTTTATCTTCAAAAATTAATTAAACTTAACGAAGGAATTATTGAAATAACCGAAAAGTGCATCGAAGAACAAAGAATTCTTTGGGTTATTGGTTATTAAATGTTTTGATGTGTTTAAGTTGTTATAAATTAATTAATTATTTAGTATTTAAATAGAACTTAATTGACTTTATTTAATAAATTTTAACATTTTTTAAACCTTTTTTTAAAAAAATTGTCATATATTTGTATCAATTAAAAAAGGCTATTATTCCACTTCATATATAATAGCAAGGTTAATAAATTAGAGTGTTTGCATCCCGGGAGACCGGGATGTTTTCTTTTATATTATATTAAACCCACTTCCATTTGAATGGTCTTATAAAAAAGTTTTTGTTATACATACAATATGTATTATGATTAAAAATTCATATTTCATATTTTTATAGTCTGAAATAAAATTTCTAAACCTAAAAAATTATAACCTTATGAAAAAATTATCAATTTTATTTGTAATCGTGGGTATGGTGGTTATGAGTTGTACAAATCAGAAAGAGCCTGAGAATCCTTTCTTATCTGAATTTAATACTCCTTTTCAAACACCACCTTTCGAATTAATAGATACTTCACACTATGTACCTGCTTTTGAAGCTGGTATTACTGAAGCTAAAGCCCAAATAGAGGCTATCATTACCAATCCTGATGAGCCTACTTTTGAGAATACAATTGTTGCTTATGATCAAGGTAGTGATATTTTACGGAGAACAAGTGTTTTTTACAGTATGTTATCGGCTAATACAAATCCTACCTTGCAAAAAATTGCACGAGAGATAACGCCTATGATGTCTAAGTTCCGTAATGATGTTAATATGAACCAGGATTTGTTCAAACGTATTAAAGCGGTTTATGATAAGCGTAACGATTTGGAACTAAACCAGGAGGAAATGCGGTTGTTAGAAGAAATCTACGAAGATTTTGAACGCAATGGTGCTGCACTTCCTGAAGAAAAGCGAGAAGAGTTGAAAAAAATTAACGAAGAGTTATCCATGCTTTCGTTACAATTTAGCGAGAATTTATTAGCCGAAACAAATGCATTTAAATTAGTTATTGATAATGAAGATGATTTGGTTGGATTACCTGATGGAGTGATTGAAGCAGCAGCAGACCAAGCAAAAAATGCCGAAATGGAAGGGAAATGGGTATTTACTTTGCAAAAACCCAGTTGGATTCCTTTTTTAACCTATTCGCCTAAACGTGAATTGCGCGAAAAAATTTACAAAGCCTATTATAATCGTGGAGATAATAACAATGAAAACGATAACAAAACAGTGATTGCCGAAATGGTAAAACTCCGCGACAAGAAAGCTAAATTATTAGGTTGGAATAATTATGCCGAGTATGTTATTGATAATAATATGGCTAAAACCCCCGAAAATGTATATGATTTCTTGTATCAGGTTTGGGACCCGGCATTAGAAGTAAGTAAGCAAGAGCGTGATGAGATGCAAAAAATCATTGATAAAGAAGGTGGAAACTTTAAACTTAAATCCTGGGACTGGTGGTATTATGCCGAAAAATTGCGTAAACAAAAATATGATTTAGATGAAGAGGAGTTGAAACCTTATTTTTCTTTAGATAATGTTCGCGATGGTATATTTTATGTTGCCAACGAGCTTTATGGATTGCAATTCGAGGAACTAAATAACATTTCTGTTTATCACAACGAAGTTAAAACGTATGAAGTAAAAGAAGCTGATGGAAGCCATTTAGGTATTTTATATATCGATAGCCATCCACGTGCAGGCAAGAAAGCAGGAGCATGGTGTGGTACTTTTCGCAGTGGTGCATACGAAAATGGTGAAAAAATTTATCCGTTAGTATATATTGTTACCAATTTTACCCGTCCAACGGGTAATAAACCTGCTTTACTTACTTTCGACGAAACATTAACTTTTTTCCATGAGTTTGGACATGCCCTGCATAATTTATTTGCCGATGGAAAATACAGAAGAACATCTCGTAGTGTTCCAAGAGATTTTGTAGAGCTGCCCTCACAAATTATGGAGCACTGGGCAGCCGACCCGGAAGTATTAAAAGTGTATGCCAAGCATTATAAAACCAATGAACCTATTCCGGATGAGTTGATTGAGAAATTAGAAAAAAGCGGACATTTCAACCAGGGATTTGCTACGGTTGAGTATGTTGCTGCATCAATTCTTGATTTAGACTGGCATACCATAGAAAATACAGATAATGTTGATGTGAATGCCTTTGAAAAAGCTTCGATGGACCGAATTGGCTTAATTGATGAAATTATTCCTCGTTATAGAAGTACTTACTTTTCACATATCTTTAGTGGAGGATATTCTGCTGGATATTATGTTTATATGTGGGCTGAAGTGTTAGATTGCGATGCCTATAACGCTTTTAAAGAAAGCGGTGATATTTTTAACCAGGAACTTGCGGCTAAATTCAGAAAACATATTTTAGCCGAAAACGGCATGGGCGAAGGAATGGAACAGTATCTGAAATTCCGTGGAAAAGAACCATCTATTGATGCATTGTTGGAAAATCGGGGGTTAAAATAA
>JAXHVS010000001.1:0-14767 GCA_034189025.1 Bacteroidota bacterium | reverse complement strand
TTGATAAAAATAGTTTAGAACATTAACTTTTATTTTACTAAAATAACTCTATATACTACGCTGGTGACAATAAATAATGTATTAATGATGTTTATCATAAAATAATATTTGATATTTCCACTCTAATATTAAACTGATCCGAGATATAACAAAACAAAAGGTAGCTGAAATAGAAAAAGCAGAAAAAGAAAAAACTTACCGAACCTTAATAGAAAATGCCAATGATGGCATTTATATAAAAGATAAAAATGGTACAATTGAATTTGTTAACAATAAATTTATTGAGATTATCGGTTATATAAAAGAAGAGATTATTGGGATAAAGTTTTGAGATTATATACATTCTGATGATTTAAAAAAAATAAAGAAATCTGATAAATCGAAACCTGACATAGGCAATGGCTTTCATGACAATGCCCGAATTATTACAAAAGAAGGGTCAATAAAATACGTGGATATCAATACGGTTCCTTTGGTTATAAATGGAGAAAAAAAAGCTTTTGGAATCGTTCGAGAAATCACTTCTCGTATTCAGGTTGAAAAAAGACTAAAAATGTTTTCAGAGGTAACCCACGAAGGCATTATCATACATCAAAACGGGAAAATTATTGATACAAATCCGTCTATATTAATTTTAATTATGCTGTGTATTGATGAGAAAATAGCCACCAAAAGCACTGTTTTCGAATTTATTAGAGAAGATTATCAAAACATTGTGAAAGATAAATTAGCACAAAACTTTACCGGAACTTACGAAATTGTTTTGGTGAAAAATGATAAGACAGAATTTACTGCTGAAATCAAAGTCAAAACCATAGAACTTAATAATCAACCAGCCCGTGTTGTTTCTATCAATGATATCTCTAACATAAAAGCTGTTGAAAATGAAATCCGCCAATTATCAACGGCTGTAAAACAAAGCCCTGCTTTAATTGTAATAACAGACTTAAAAGGAAATATTGAATACGCCAATCAACAATTCACAAGAATTACAGGCTATTCACCCAATGAATTAACAGGTCAAAATGCCCGGATCTTAAAAACAGGGCATACATCCCATGAAGAATACAAAAATCTTTGGTTTACAATTCTGAATGGTAATATTTGGGAAGGAGAATTTTTGAACAGGTGCAAAGACGGAACAACTTACTGGGAAAATGCAACCATATCACCTATTACAGACAATAATGGTAAAATTATTAACTTCCTGGCCATTAAAAAAGATATTACAGAAAGGAAAAAAGACAAGGAAAAACTGTTGGAAACCACCCAGAACTTAAAGAAAGGGAACGCAAGTAAAGATATGTTTTTTCCCATTTTAGCACACAATTTAAGAAGCCCAATGGAAATACAATTATCCACTTTGTTAGATTTAAATTATGGTTCTTTCGATGATGAGAATAAGATGAGTTACATAAAACTAATAAAGAATTTATCGGAAAAAACATTTGAATTATTAGAAAATTTATTAGCTGGGCCAAGAGTTCAGCTAAACAAAATTGATTTTACCCCCGATAAAATAAATCTAAAAGATATTGTAGAAGAAACACTGGCACTATATGAAGAAAATATTAAAAACAAAGAGATACTACTAATTAATAACCTAAATACAGATATCACAGTGTACTGGCTAATGAAGAATCAATTAAATTAGTGTTTCGGAACCTGCTTTCAAATGCCATAAAATTTACTCCACAGAAAGGCAAAATTGAAATAACAGCAAACAAATATAAAACAGAAGAACCCGAAAAACATCAATATATTATTTGTTTTAAAGATACCGGCGTAGGGATACCTAAAGATCAAATTTCGAAAATATTTGATGTGGATAGAAATTTTAGCAAAAAGGAACCAACAATGAAAAAGGTATCGGCTTAGGATTAATTTTATATAAAGAGTTTATCGAAAAAAATAATGGAGAAATAACTATTGACAGCACATTAGGAAAAGGTAGCCGTTTTTGTTTTACATTGCCTTTAGAATAACAATCTATCTTTATTGTATAACTTTTTAAACTGTTGAGGTGCAAAAAAATCATAGAAATATTGTATCTTGTGGCTTTAAATAAAACATTTAAAAAAACAGATGAAGAAAGATTTAAAATTCGCTGTACTTATTGATGCTGATAACATTCCTTACGCAAACATAAAAGGGATGATGGAGGAAATTGCAAAATACGGTATTCCTACCTTTAAAAGAATTTATGGCGACTGGACCCAACCTACCCTTAAAGGCTGGAAAACGGTATTGCTCGAAAATGCCATTACCCCGGTACAACAATACAGCTATACCACTGGGAAAAATTCTACCGATTCGGCCATGATTATTGATGCCATGGATATTTTATATTCGGGCAAAGTAGATGGTTTTTGCCTGGTTTCGAGCGATAGCGATTTTACACGCCTGGCAATCCGATTAAGAGAAACTGGTATGTATGTTATTGGTATGGGCGAAAAGAAAACCCCAAAACCTTTTATTGCAGCTTGCGATAAATTTGTTTACCTGGAAATTATCAGCTCTGAAGACGAACCGGCAGAAAATGTATCGGCTCAAAAAAATAAAAAATCGAAGAAAAGCATCTACCAGGCCGATAAAAAACTTATTAATTTTATATCATCATCTATTAATGATGTAGCTGATGAAAACGGCTGGGCATTTTTAGGTGAAGTAGGAACATTACTTTTAAAAAAGCAACCCAACTTCGACCCTCGAAACTATGGATTCCAAAAACTTACTCCACTAATTGCATCGCTTAAAAAGTTTGAAATTAATGAGCGTGAATCTGATAATCCCAATATTAAACTTATTTATATCAGAAATAAACAATAAACATTATCTAACATAAAACGTATTGATATTCACAAAAAAATATTAATACACAATTTTTATATAACATATTTAATTATCTTTGACATTTAAAATTTATCTTAACCAAAAACAAAAGAAAATTATGAAAAAAAGTATTTTATTGATTATGGCAATTGCACTTACTTTTAGTTTAAGTGCCCAAATTAAAGTGGGAGGCTCAATAGGATTTATGGGGCAAAGTTCAAATGCTACTACAGGAGGAACAACAAATGATGGCCCAACAAATACAGAAATAACATTGCTTCCCAATGTTGAATATATGCTATCGGATAATTTCTCCATTGGAGGAAAAATTGGATTTAGTATTGACATATCAAAAAATGATGCAGCAGATACAAAAACTTCTTTATTTATGTTTCATATTTCTCCTTATGCTCGCATGTATTTCCCATTAGGCGAAAAGTTATCATTCTTTGGCGAAGGAGGCATTCAGTTTGCCAGAGGCACAGAGAAAAATACAATTGGAAGTACAACAAATGATGGGGATACTCAAACAAATTTCGGAATTGGTGTTATTCCTGGTTTAAATTATGGACTTTCCGATAAAGTATCTCTTGAATTAACTACAGGTTTCTTAGGTTATCAGTTAACATCTATTAATGATAACCAAGATCCTGAAACAAAAACCAAAATCAACAATTATGGATTTATGATCAATCTTTCAAGTATTAGTTTTGGAATAAAATATCAATTATAAATTATCTTATTAAATGCAAAAAAAAGAGGCTTTTCGAAGCCTCTTTTTTTGTGTTTTTTTTATTAATTTTTTATTTCACCACCACCAAACATTACAAAACCACGAATAATAATTTCTTTTCCTACATCCATGGTTGTTCCTGTCCTTACAGTACGCTTATCGGAAAAACCTCCAAGAATAGAAACGACTTCAACCTTAATATTCCAGTTCTCCGGAACAATTAATGTAGAACCGCCAAACATACAAAAAACATCAATTATATTCTGACCAGGAGCAAGTTTAGCATTTGTCAAATCAATTTTTGAGCCGCCAAATAATGCTGTAACTTTCCCTCCCTTAAAATTTTCTGAAGTAATAATTCTATCACCACCACCTAAAATGGCAAAATCATCTATATAATCAGCTTTTGCTGTTCCCGCATTAGATGTTTTAGCAACACCTGTTGACCTAAAGATAATTAACAACCCAACAACAATTAATAGTGCAGGCCAAAATAATCGTCGGACAGGATAAGGTATAAATAAAATATCCGGAATTAAAAACACAAGTCCAATAGTTAATAAAATCCAACCTGACAATTTATTATCTCTTGTAGATATAAAAATGATACCTAAAACTATCAAAATCATCTCCCATGAAAAAAGATATCTCATAATACGATGTGGAAAAATATCGAATGTTCGTCCAACTAATGCAACACCAATTAAAATAAGGATTATTCCAATAATTCCTCTTCCGGTATTTCTTTGTTTTTCCATAGTTTACAAATAAATTTTTAGTGAATAATAAAGTATAATTAACGAATAAATTTAATTCATTTTTATAACAAAGGAAACTATAGTAGCTAAATATTTACAATACGTAAAAGTTGTTATACCTCAAAATGTAGCCCGTCGTATGCCAGTGATACTCCACGGGGCAGCTCTTCATTAATATCATGATGAAGGCCCATTTGATGGCTTATATGTGTTATGTAGGCACGTTTTGGGCTAAGTTGTTTTATTAAGTCCAGTGCTTCGGAAAGGCTGTAATGAGAAATATGTTTTCTTTTTCTTAATGCATTAATAACCAAATATTTTGTTCCAATCAATTTTTCTTTTTCTTCTTCAGAAATATAGTTTGCATCGGTAATGTATGAAAAATCCCCAATGCGGAAACCAAACACAGGGAGTTTATAATGAAATACCTGGATAGGAATTATTTCTACACCATTAATAATAATTTGTTCTAACCCTATATTATACAAATTTATTTGAGGGGCACCCGGGTATTTTTTTTCTTCAAAAGAATAAAAAAATTCAGATTTAATAACTTTTTGTACTCTTTTCTCGGCATAAATATCAATAGGCTTCTGCTTCATAAAATTAAAAGCCCGCACATCATCCAATCCTGCAATATGATCGCGATGTTCGTGTGTAATTAAAATGGCATCAATATCTTTTACTTTTTCTCGGAGCATTTGTTGCCTGAAATCAGGCCCTGCATCAATAACAATATTTACACCATTCACTTCAACCAAAGCAGATGTCCGTAAACGATGGTCGTTTGGGTCGGTTGATTGGCAAACCTCACAATTACAAGCTATTACCGGCACTCCTTGAGATGTGCCTGTACCAAGGATTTTTACTTTCAAAATAGTTATCGTTTTTTAATTTCCATCCTTATCGAAAGGAATAACAAATATAATAAAACTATTACAGCTAAAATTGCCGATGGTATGGCCGCCTCTTTTCCAAATAATGTAAGTGCAGTAACCACCGAAAAGCCAGAACTTTTAATGGTAAGTAATAAAACCTGCGTGATTGACCGGCCGGGTTTTATACCCATTTTTTTTGAAAACAATTCATAAATAGTTCCTATTCCGAATGTAGCAACCAATAAAACAATAGTTGATAATAATAAAACCACCGGATTTGAAAAGAAAACGTCTCGGTTCATTCCAACGGCTGTAAAAATAATAATGGCAAACCCCCAATCCACAACTTTTCCGCGTATTTTGGCAACATACTTAAATATAGGCTTTATTAACAATAACCTGGATAAAATTAATGGTACTAAAACCAATTTAATCATCAACAGAAATAGTGACCACGAGCTAACATCAGCATTTTTAGCAAAAAGTTCAATAATAGCAGGTGCAATAGCAATGGATGCTAAAAAAGCGCCAAATACTCCAATTATTGAATATTCAATATCCCCTTTCAATATACCGGCAAAAGGAATTACAGCAACACCAGGTGGAGCCGCAACAATAACCACAAAACCCATGAATAATTCTTTAGTAGGCATTAACAACCAGGCTAATAGGAGTACAACGGCACCAAAAACAAAATAATTCAAAACCGTCCCTATCAACATGGGCTTAAAAAGCTTTTTTAAAGGAAGTAATGCTTTAGAATCTATTCCGGTAGTTGAAAAAATCATGGTTATGGCAAGAACATATATGGTATAATCTTTTAAAAAAAAAGCATAATCACCTAAAATCATACCCATGATTACGGCAAAAACCAAAATAAAATTTCTGTTTAAAAAAATATTATATAAAATTTTCATATTATGATACGGATTTTAGACAAAGATAAAATAAACTAACATTCATTATTCAATATTGTTTCTACAAAAAAACAACTTAAAATTACAGTTAAATAATTAACTTAGCATAAAAATTAAAGTCTTTATGAAATTGAAATTTTTAATATTGAGCATGTTTGCTTCAATATTTTTTTATCAAATAGCAGCAGGCCAGCTCATAATAAAAGACACCTTATTTTTAGCTGAACAAAATGAACAATTATGGCATTCATCGTCTGAACTGGAACAAAGTGGGTATTACAATTACGGCAAATTTGGAGCTATAAATCTGGGCGATAACAACCCGGCTACATGCTGGGCTGAAGGAAGTGAGGGAAATGGTTCAGGAGAATATATATATATGGCCATTCCAAAAAATATCCAGGGAATAAGAATCCGAAATGGTTATCAAAAATCTAAAACGCTATATAAAGCCAATAACCGTTTAAAAACAATTAAAATTGAATTATTGGCTTGTTTTCTACCTCACGGATATGTTACTGAAACGCATATTGGTTTTGCCATTAGCCAACCTTTAGCAATAATTACTAAAATACTTGATGATCAAATGGGCTACCAGGATTTATCGTTGGATTTTAACTGGAATGAAATAAAAAATCAAATTGCAGAAAATAAACTTTTTGATAACGATCGATTTATTTTAAAAATTACCATTGAGGATATTTACAAAGGTAACAAATGGAATGATACCTGTATTTCGGATATTGACTTTTTCCCAGAAGAGGTATATGAAATTACATTAGATGAGCATGGTTTAACTAAAATATTTAAGAACACCATTGATACCCTTTTTTATGATCCGGAAAATATTTACCAGGTTATTGATTTTTCGGATGATTTTGAATGGTTTATTTTTATCCTAATGCCTACTAATATTGGGAACTCACGTGCAGAAACTATATATAAATTGTATAATACTGATAAAAAATCATTTATTAATTCAGCAGAGATTACTCAAAACTTTGAATTTGTTGAAGAAGATGGGAAGTTATATCTTCATGGGATAAATAATGATTTTAAAGAAAAAAATATTTTATTAGAGGAAATCAAACAAGCAATAGAAAAATAATCTCGCGAAAATAATGTGTGCTAAATTATATCTGATACCAACAACTCTTGGAGACAGTCCGGTTGAAAATGTAATACCTCAATATGTTGTAGATATTATCAACCAAACGAATTATTATATTGTAGAAAATGTTAAAACTGCCCGCCGTTATTTAATAAAAGCAGGTATAAAAACAAGAATTGACGGCCTTACTTTTTTTGAGCTCAATAAACATACAAGCCCAGATAATTACGAATCTTTTTTACATCCTCTTAAAAAAAATCAAAATATTGGCATTATTTCAGAAGCAGGCACACCGGGAGTTGCCGATCCGGGTTCAGCTATTGTTTCCATTGCACATCGCAAAAATATTCAGGTAGTACCTTTGGTTGGGCCATCATCAATTTTACTTTCCATCATGGCTTCGGGTTTAAACGGCCAAAATTTTGCTTTTAACGGGTATCTGCCCATCAAAAAACACGAACGAACAAAAACGATAAAAGAATTGGAAAAAAAATCAAAGCAAGAAAATCAAACCCAAATATTTATCGAAACTCCTTATCGAAATCAACACTTACTAAACGATTTGCTTTCTACTTGTCAACCAGGAACATTACTCTGTATTGCAGCAGATATAACCTTATCAAGAGAATTTATAAAAACCAAAAAAATTAAAGATTGGAAAAAAGGGATCCCTGATTTAAAGAAAAGGCCTACCATATTCTTACTTCATCAAGTAAGTTAAAAAATATCAACTTCCTCTATATACCGGAATTTGGCTCGTTTCATATCTTCTTCATATATGGTACCTAAATCCTCCATTTCCAAATCATCAAATTCATAATGCCAATTCACATCAATCTCTTTAATTTTATTATTTTGATCGATGGCGGTTAATAAATTCAACAGTTTTTTGGTTGAAGAGGTGTTTAAATATTCAAGTTTAAGGTTAACAACCGCTTTGTTTGTCTCTAATTGTTTTACCCAATCAATTAAAGGTGCATAGAATTTATGTACGTCCTCAGGCAAAGAACGGCCTTTTAAAGTAAGTTTCCCACTCGTTAAAAATTCAACATGCGGTGTTGAATCAGTGCTTTGAATTACTAAGTTCGTCATAGTTTCAGGTTTATTTTTGAAAATAAACATAAATTTAATAAAAAATATTTTTTATATAAAAACCGTTTATCAAAAAATCTATAATTTAAAGTATTGTAATGCCTCAGGCCCCTTATTAAATAATAAATCTATTATACTTAAATTCGGTATAAAGCCGTGTTTATCAGAGAATACCTGAAAATATTTTTTCACTTTAAAATCCGGATCACTTTGTTTATTTTTTGGATGAATAATATCTCTAAAATCATCAAAAGGAACATCTTCAGGGAAACTATACTTATCCGAGTAAGAAAGATTAGTATCAATTTCTAATTGCTCTGCAAGCATATTTAATAAATCATGGTTAAAATCGATAAGAAATTTATATTTTTTTTGATAATAGGGAGCTAAGTAATCGGCATAAAATTCAAAAAATGCTGATGAACGATATGCTGATTCAATTGATTTCCAATGTATTTTACGCCAATTGGTATCGTAATCAATGGTTATATCTATAATTTTTGTTTTGGTATTGATTTTTTTTATCGGAATTGTTAAAGAAAGCAAACCATTTGCTCCATAGATATTACAACGATTGCGATAGGTTTGTTTTATAAAATTTTCGTGCGCTTCAATAAATATTGCATTATATTTTAACAGTTTAGAAAAATATTGAATCGGAGGTAAATAAGCTGTTGCTAGAATTACTTTATTACTCATTATCATCAATTTATAAAAAAACCGGATAGCTGCTCTATCCGGCAAAAATATATTGAATCGTCCACTTTTTACTAATGAATCAGAGAAAACATTCTATTCCAGCGAATTTTTCCTAAGAAATTTTTGTCTTTATCAAGCGATAACCAAATAAAAACTGCTTTTCCTACCACATGATCTTCGGGAACAAACCCCCAATAACGTGAGTCGGCTGAATTATGCCTGTTATCACCCATCATAAAATAGTAATCCATTTTAAAAGTATAAGTATCGGTTAATTTACCATTAATATAAATCTTATTACCATCTACTTTTAATGCATTATTCTCATATGTTTCGATAATTCGTTTGTATAAAGGCAAATTTTTAACCGTTAACTCAATTGTTTTGCCTTTTTCGGGAATATATAATGGCCCAAAATTATCTTCAGTCCATGGATAATCAGCACTAAAAGGGAATATACTTATATTTGCCATATTTATGTTCGTATTCTCATATCGGGTAACAGAGGTTACCATTGGAAAACTTTTTAACTGTTCAACGTTTTCATTGGTAAGTGGTAATTCATACATCGAGCTTGAAGAAATAAATCTCCGGTCGTCAACCGAAATATTAAGTCTTTCAAAATGTTTTGAATTAATTTCTTTTCCCTTGGTTTTTACGAAATAATCGTATTGCATTTTTTCAAAATGCGGCTGTTCCTCTCCATTAATATAAACCTGTCCATGTTCAATAAACAAGGAGTCTCCGGGAATTGCCACACATCTTTTAATATAATTTTCTCGTTTATCTACAGGTCGTACGGTGATATTAAATTGATCCCAGATATATTTCCTTGCCAATTTTTTATAATGTTCAAAACTTTTAATTGGATTTCCGGATTGAATATCTCTTCGTTTAAGTTCATCGCCATATTGGCGTATAATAGAATAATAATCTTGCTCTTGCATTTCAACAACGACGGTATCGCCAGTAGGGAAATTAAAAACAACAATATCATTCCGTTTGATATCGCCAAACCCGGCAATACGCTTATAGGGGCGTTTAATCCATTCAACATACGATTTTTTATCCTTTGTTAAAGGTAGCGTATGATGGGCAAAAGGGAATGAAATGGGTGTATTGGGTAATTTTGGCCCGTAACTTACCTTACTAACAAACAAATAATCGCCTACCAGCAATGTTTTTTCCATCGAAGAAGTAGGAATCGTGTATGCTTCAATTAAAAACATCCGGATTAAAGTAGCAGCAATAACAGCAAAAATTAATGCATCAACCCATTCGATCACTGCATTTTTGGGTTTGGATACGCCACGTTTTTTCCAAAAGGTCCAATTAACAATTTTAGTGATGTGAAAATCAAAAATTACAAGTAATCCAAACAAAAACCAGTAATTTTTAATCCAAATCACCCATAAAATATAAATGAGTGATGTAAAGCCAAATTTAAAAAACCTGTTTTTTAATATTTCTTTAAGCGTCATTTTAAAGTGTATTATAATGATTTAAAAATTTAATTAATCATATCATCCATGGTATAAAACCCTTTTTTGCCACGTATAAACTCGGCAGCTAAAACAGCCCCCAAAGCAAATCCAAGCCGGCTTTTCGCATCATGTTCAATTGATATTTTGTCAAATTCAGATTCATAAGTTACCTTATGATTCCCGGGTACATTACCAGTTCTTATAGATTTTACCGGAATAACATCTTTTTCACCAGATTTGTCCTTTTCCCATTTATTTACCCGATTAATATTGTTTATAATTCCTTTAGCTAATGAAATTGCTGTTCCACTGGGAGCATCTAATTTTTTTGTATGATGGGTTTCTTCGATATTCACACTGTAATCGGTATAGTTATTCATTAAACTGGCAAGAAACTCATTTACTTTAAAAAAAAGATTAACACCAATGCTGAAATTAGAAGCATAAAAGAAAGATTTCCCATCGGTTGTACACTTTTCAATTACCTTATCAAGATCATCTATCCAACCAGTTGTTCCACTTACAACCGGAATATTTGATTTAAAACATTTTAAGATATTTTGAAAAGCACTTTCAGGATGAGTAAATTCTATCGCCACATCAATCTGTTGAAATTCTTTGGGATTTACATGCTCCCAACTGTCTTGATCAATTTTCAGCACTACATCATGACCTCGTTGCAAAGCTAATTTTTCAATTTCTTTACCCATTCGTCCATATCCAATAATAGCTATTTTCATTCCCTTAAATAAAATGCAATATAAATAATTAAAAATGAAATAAATGTAAATGTATTATAATAAATGTTAAACAAAAATAAGGGTAAATATAAAAAAAGGGAAGCAAAAATGCTTCCCTAATTTAAAATAATATAAATAATTTATCTTTTAACCGTTTTTACCACTTCGGCAAATGCTTTAGGGTGGTTCATTGCTAAATCAGCTAAAACTTTTCGGTTTAGCGCAATCCCTTTTTTATTTAATTTACCCATAAAGTCAGAATAAGACATTCCGTGCTCTCTAACTCCGGCATTAATTCTTTGAATCCAAAGGCCTCTGAAATTTCTTTTTTTCGTTCTTCGGTCGCGGTATGCATAAGTTAACCCTTTTTCAAAGGCATTTTTTGCTACCGTCCAAACATTTTTTCGTGCACCAAAGTATCCTTTGGTTTGCTTCAGCACTTTTTTTCTACGTGCTCTTGAAGCGACTGAATTTACTGATCTTGGCATAATTTGTTGTTTTGTGAATGGTTAGCGACCGCTCGATTCGGTACTTACTTCGGCTAATTCATTCTGATTAAACACTAATAAAAATAAAAATTACTTCATGGCTAATAATAACTTAGCACTTTTCTCGTCAACTTTGCTTACTTGTCCAAAATAACCTAAGTTTCTTTTTCTTTTGGTTGATTTCTTAGTCAAGATATGACTTTTGTAAGCATGTTTTCTTTTAATCTTCCCAGAACCGGTTAAGCTATATCTTTTCTTTGCTCCCGGATTTGTCTTCATCTTTGGCATTTTTAAACTATTTTAATTAAAAAAAAATTTATAACTATTATTTTTTCCCTGACTTAGGGCTTAAAAACATAATCATTCGTTTACCTTCTAATTTAGGCATTTGCTCAACCTTTGCAAGCTCTTCAAGTTCTTGTGCTAATCGCAGCAATAAAATCTCCCCTTTCTCTTTAAACAAAATCGACCTTCCTTTAAAAAACACAAATGCTTTTACTTTAGCTCCTTCCTCAAGAAATTTTCTGGCATGATTTAGCTTAAACTGGTAATCATGCTCATCGGTATTTGGCCCGAATCGAATTTCCTTAACAACTACTTTTTGTGTTTTCGCTTTTAGTTCTTTTTGCTTCTTCTTTTGTTGATAAAGAAATTTTTGATAATCAATGATCTTACAAACCGGGGGATCAGCTTTTGGTGAAATTTCAACTAAATCAAGTTCCATTTCATCGGCTAATTTAATGGCATCTTCTATTGAATATATCCCTTGATTTTCAATGTTCTCCCCCACAACACGAACTACTTTTGCACGAATTCTGTTATTAATTCGGTGTGTAGGTTCGTCTTTTCTAAATCCTTTTTTAAATCTTGGTCCAGCTATGTCTTGGTCCTCCTTATTTTAGTTAATAATTAATTATTTTGTTTAATTTATTTTATGAGCTTCTGTTTGAGCTTTTACTTCGTTATTGATAAAATCGGCAAATTCTTGTAAATTCATACTTCCTTTATCTCCTTCTCCTTGCTTACGAACCGAAACACTTTCGTTTTCAAATTCTTTTTCACCAACAATTAGAAGATATGGTATTCTTTTTAATTCGTTATCACGAATCTTTTTACCTATCTTCTCATTCCGGTCATCAATAATTGTGCGAATATCGTAATTATTTAGCAAATTCAAAACTTTTTTTGCATAATCATTAAATTTTTCACTGATAGGAAGTATCACTGCCTGCTCTGGTGTGAGCCATAATGGAAACTTTCCGGCTGTATGTTCAATTAATACAGCAACAAATCGCTCCATAGAACCAAAAGGCGCACGGTGTATCATTACTGGGCGATGCTTTTGGTTATCGCTCCCAATATATTCAAGGCCAAAACGATCAGGTAAATTATAATCCACCTGGATAGTTCCGAGCTGCCATTCACGGCCTAATGCATCTTTAACCATAAAATCGAGTTTTGGCCCATAAAACGCAGCTTCTCCATATTCTACCTTATAATTCAATTCTTTTTCTTTTACTGCTTCTAAAATTGCAGATTCTGATTTATCCCAGTTTTCATCGGTTCCAATATACTTCGAATGATCGTTTTGATCGCGCAAGGATACCTGAGCGGTATAATTTTTGAAATCTAAAGCATTAAAAATAATGAAAATAATATCCATTACTTTTTTAAATTCATCTTTCAGTTGGTCGGGACGACAAAAAATGTGTGCATCGTCTTGTGTAAAACCACGTACCCTGGTTAAACCATGCAATTCTCCGCTTTGCTCATAGCGATATACTGTTCCAAATTCGGCATATCGTACAGGTAAATCTTTATAGGAATGCTGTTTTGTTTTATAAATTTCACAATGATGCGGGCAGTTCATGGGTTTTAACAAAAACTCTTCACCCTCTGCCGGTGTGCTTATTGGTTGAAAAGAATCTTTTCCGTACTTCTCGTAATGTCCTGATGTTACCCATAGTTCCTTTAATCCAATGTGCGGAGTAATAACCTGTTCGTATCCATAAATTTTTTGAATTTTCTTAAGGAAATTCTCTAATCGTTCGCGTAATTGAGCTCCTTTGGGCAACCATAAGGGAAGTCCTTGTCCAACACGCTGTGAAAATGCAAATAACTCCAACTCTTTCCCGATTTTACGATGATCGCGTTTTTTTGCCTCTTCAATCATCTCCATGTACTCATCCAACATTTTTTGTTTTGGAAAAGTAATGCCATAAACCCGGGTTAATTGTTTCCGATTTTCATCACCACGCCAGTATGCACCTGCAACATTTAATATTTTTATGGCTTTAATGTATCCGGTATTAGGTAAATGTGGCCCACGGCAAAGATCTGTAAAATTACCATGTTCATAAAAAGTAATCGTTCCGTCTTCCAACTCACCAATTAATTCAACCTTATATTCATCTCCTTTTTTAGTATAATAATCTAATGCTTCGTTTTTGGACACTTCACGCCGTCTGTAATCATTTTTTTGTTGCGCCAGCTCTTTCATTTTCTTTTCAATCTTCGGAAAATCTGCATCGGTAATAATTCGGTCATCTCCCAGATCAACATCATAATAAAATCCATTATCAATGCTTGGCCCAATACCGAACTTAATGCCAGGATATAAACTCTCCAATGCTTCGGCTAAAAGGTGAGCCGAAGAGTGCCAAAAAGCATGTTTCCCTTCTTCATCCTCCCATTTATGCAGCTTAATTTTTGCATCTGAAGTAATAGGCCGTTGTAAATCCCATAGTTCATCATTAACCGTAATGGAAAGCACTTCTTTTGCTAATCGAGGACTAATATCTTTAGCTATTTCGTAACCTGTAATACCTTTTTTATATTCATGTACAGAATTATCTGGTAATGTTATTTTTATCATCATTTAATTGTTTTCTAAATTCAAGATTGCAAAGATATAAATTCTTTATTGAACTTATAAATCATTTTTATAAGATTGAATGTCAATTTAACATATCCCATTCCATAAAATAACATTTTTATTCTAAAAAAGTTTACATTATATTTATCCACTACATTTT